>JALYXN010000401.1 GCA_030947085.1 Pseudomonadota bacterium
TAGGCGAGCCGCAACTGGCCGCTGTATCCATCAGCAAAAGCGACTACCTGGCTGCGTGCATCTTCCGCCTTCGCCAGAATCTGGCGCGCCTGCTCCAGAAAAACCCGTCCGGGCTCGGTGAGCGCGACATGTCGCTTGGTCCGCTCCAGCAGACGAACCCCCAGATCCTGTTCCAGCGCGCGGATCTGCTGCGACAAAGGCGGCTGCGAGAGATGCAGGCGCAGCGCGGCGCGCGTGAAGCTGAGCTCCTCTGCCACGGCGATGAAGTAACGCAGTTGACGCAAGTCAAACATATATATGTTTTTCGAATTAGTCGTTGCACAAATATATATTGGATGCTTTAACGCAGCGATCATAAAATCTGCCTCGTCCCGTCACCTACCTCCCCCTGGTGGCGGCGACCTCGCTCCGCAGCGACGCTAAATACGATGTCTGGTTCAACTCCCCTCCGAGCCCACATTGATGCGTCTTCCTGCGGGGCGTTTTATTTTTCGCCACTTGATCCAACTCAGATCCGGGTGGCCAAGCGAGTGCCCTGTGCGATAGCGCGCTTCGCGTCAAGTTCCGCGGCAATGTCAGCTCCGCCGATGACGTGAACGTTCCGGTCGGCAGTGAGTAAATCATCGGCCAGTTGTCGATTGGGCTCCTGACCTGCGCAGATCACCACGTTATCGACGGGCAGGATCTGCTTGTTGCCGCCAACGGTGACGTGCAGGCCTTCGTGGTCGAAGCGTTCATAACTGACCGATCCGAGCATGATGACCTGCTTGGCCTTCAGGGTGGCACGGTGAACCCATCCAGTGGTCTTGTTGAGGCGACGGCCAAGCCGCCCTTCGCTTCGCTGGAGCAACCAGACTTGTCGAGCGGGAGGCTCTGGCTGCGCCGGTTGCAGCCCGCTTTGGTGGTCGAGCTGCATGTCAACACCCCATTCCCTGGTCCAGCGAACCACATCGGTGGCGGGGGACGGCGCGCGCCCCACCAGATATTCAGCCACGTCGAAGCCGATGCCGCCAGCGCCGATGATCGCCACCCGTGCGCCGACCGGTTTGCGCCCCGTCAGCGCATCGACATAACTCAAGACGCGGGGATCATCGCAGCCAGGGAAGCTCACCTGGCGGGGAGTGATACCGGTGGCAATCACGATCTCGTCGTAGCCGCCACCGGCGAGTGTTCCAACGTCAACGCGTTGCCCCAGTTGCACCTCGACACCGTTAGCGTGAAGTTGATGGCGGAAGTAGCGCAGTGTTTCGTGGAACTCTTCCTTGCCCGGAATCTTTTTGGCGTAATTGAACTGACCGCCGATTTCGATGGCCTGATCCATCAGTGTCACGCTGTGGCCGCGCTGGCCAAGCGTGCTGGCACACGCCATGCCCGCCGGACCGGCGCCAATCACGGCGACCCGCTTGCGCACTACGGCTGGCTGGATAACCAGTTCGGTTTCGTGACAGGCCCGTGGATTGACCAGACAACTGGCGCGTCGGTTCTGAAACACGTGATCGAGGCAGGCCTGATTGCAGGCGATGCAGGTATTGATTCGCTCGCTGCGTCCGGTTTTAGCCTTGTTCACCCACTCCGGATCGGCGAGCAACGGCCGCGCCATGGATACCATGTCGGCGTCGCCGTCAGCGAGAATTCGTTCGGCGACTTCCGGCATGTTGATGCGATTGGTGGCCACCAGCGGAATGGTGACCTCGCCCTTGAGCTTCTGCGTGACCCAGCCAAAGCCGCCGCGAGGCACGCTGGTGACGATGGTCGGTATTCGCGCCTCATGCCAGCCAATGCGGTATTGATGATGCTCGCGCCCGCGGCCTCGACCGCTTTCGCGAGAGTCACGATTTCATCCCATTGCTGGCCACCCGGCACGAGGTCAAGCATCGACAGGCGATAGATGATGATGAACCCCGGGCCGACGGCGTCGCGCGTCCGGCGCACGATTTCAACGGCGAACCGCATGCGTCGCAAGGCATCACCGCCCCAGGCGTCCTGCCGTTGATTGGTGCGTTCGGCGATGAATTCATTGATCAGATAACCTTCTGACCCCATCACCTCGACCCCGTCGTAGCCCGCGTCCTGTGCCAGCCTGGCGCATCGGACGAAGTCGCTGATGGTACGCTCGACGCCACGGGTGGACAGCGCTCGGGGTGTGAACGGCGTGATCGGCGACTTGATCTTCGATGGCGCCACCGATAACGGGTGATAGCCATAGCGTCCTGCATGCAGGATCTGCATGCAGATCTTTCCGTTTTCGGCATGAACCGCCCGAGTGAGCTTTCGATGGCGCGGCTTGTGCCACGGCAGCGTGAGCCGGCCCCCAAAAGGCTTGAGCCAGCCTTGAATGCTGGGCGAAATGCCGCCGGTGACCATGAGACCGACGCCGCCGCGGGCGCGCTCGGCGAAATACGCAGCCAGTTTGTCAAAGTCGCTGGCCTTGTCCTCCAGCCCGGTATGCATCGATCCCATCAGGATGCGATTGGGCAGGGTTGTGTGACCCAGATCGAGCGGTGTGAACAGATTCGGATAATTCATGCGACCACGTGGACTCAAACGATCGTATGAATGTGCCGGTGTCGGGGTGCGGAATGCAAGCTCGCTGTCGCTTGATTGAGCAGCTCAAGCCAGCAACTGGTTCACCAGGGCGATGTATCGCTGCATGGCTTCGTCCTTGGCGACCCCGTGCAATTGCATCCATGCTTCGTACTTGGCGGTTCCGACCAAGTCGAAGAATCCAGGCTGTGTCCGCTGCAGATCCCCCTCCGAGCCTTGCTTGTACAAGGCGTAAAGCTTTAGCAGTGTCTCGTTGTCGGGACGGTCACCCAGTTGATGGATGTTCTCGGCGGCTTGTTCGAACTGGTGGCGAAGATCAGTCATAAGGCAGTTCGGGCTCAACTCGGATGCGGGAGATCGGCTAGATACCACGCGTCCACCGTGGGGTCAACGCGCATCGGGTCAACGCGCTAGACTCCCGCTCTTGCCATCAAGACAGGACTCGCCATGACGCATGCCCACACCATTCCGGTGCTTACCATTGACGGGCCTTCCGGATCGGGCAAGGGCACCATCAGCGCGCTCGTGGCCAAGCGGCTGGGGTGGCGCCTGCTGGATTCTGGCGCCCTTTATCGGGCAGTGGGGTATGCCGCGGGCATCGCCGGACTGGACCTCTCCGATGTCGACGCAGTAACCCGCTGTGCCGAGACCACCAAGATCCGGTTCCGGGCCGACGAGGACGGTAGCGAAACCAGGGTGATCGTCAATGGACACGACGCCACCGACGAATTGCGCACTGAAACGGCGGGCGCGGCCGCGTCGGCGATCGCTTCGATGCCTCCCGTCCGTGAGGCGTTGGTGGCGCTGCAACTGGGCTTCCGCAAGGCGCCGGGACTGGTCGCGGATGGCCGGGATATGGGAACCGTCATCTTCCCGGACGCTTCGTTCAAGGTTTTCCTCACCGCCAGCGCTGCCGAAAGGGCGAAAAGACGCTATAAGCAGTTGAAGGCAAAGGGACTGAGCGTTACACTGAGCGGCCTTCAGCGTGAAATTGAAGCGCGCGACCACCGCGATGCAACGCGGTCAGTCGCGCCGCTCAGGCCTGCCGATGACGCTTTGCTGGTGGATACCACCGGCATCGCAATCGAAGGGGTGGTCGCTAAAGTTTTCGCCGTCGTGCGGCCCTAGATCGGGTTGGACGATGGTTTTTGTGCTCCTGCCTCGGCAGGGGATCTTGGCCAACGGTGACGACGGTCGGTTCTGCGGAACCACCTGACACACCCTCAACCGGTGGATCGTGAAGTTCGTGCGCAACCCTGAAACAAACGCAACGGACGACGATCTTTTCCCACTATGGAATCAACATGACTGAAAGTTTTGCCGAACTGTTTGAACAGAGCCAACAGGCTATTTCCAAGCTGAAGCCCGGCGCCATCGTCACCGGCATCGTTGTGGAAATCCGCAACGACGTTGTCGTGATCAATGCCGGCCTGAAGAGCGAAGGCATCGTCCCGATCGAGCAGTTCAAGGACGAGCAGGGCGTGATGGAAGTGCAGGTTGGCGACGAGGTGAAGGTAGCCCTCGAAGCTTTGGAAGACGGTTTCGGCGAAACCAAGCTGTCGCGCGAGAAGGCCAAGCGCTCGATGGTATGGGACGACCTGGAGCAGGCGTTCGACAAGGAAGAGACCATCGTCGGCATGATTTCCGGCAAGGTCAAGGGTGGTTTCACCGTCGATATCAAGGACGTCCGCGCCTTCCTGCCGGGCTCGCTGGTCGATGTCCGCCCGGTGCGCGACCCGGTTTACCTCGAGGGCAAGGAGCTCGAGTTCAAGATCATCAAGCTCGACCGCAAGCGCAACAACGTGGTCGTCAGCCGCCGTGCCGTCGTCGAGACCGAGTTCTCCGAGGAGCGCGAGAAGCTGCTTGAGCGCCTGACCGAGGGTGCTGTCGTCAAGGGTGTGGTCAAGAACCTCACCGATTACGGCGCATTCGTGGATCTGGGCGGCATCGATGGCCTGCTGCACATCACCGACATGGCCTGGAAGCGGGTGCGTCATCCGTCCGAAGTGGTCAACGTCGGCGACGAGCTGGACGTGCGCGTGCTGAAGTACGACAAGGAGCGCAACCGCGTTTCGCTGGGCCTCAAGCAGCTGGGCGACGACCCGTGGGTCGCCATTGCCCGCCGCTATCCGGTCGGCAGTCGTCTGTTCGGCAAGGTCTCCAACGTCACCGATTACGGTTGCTTCGTCGAGATCGAGCCGGGCGTGGAAGGCCTGGTGCACGTATCGGAGATGGACTGGACAAACAAGAACGTCAATCCGGCCAAGGTGGTTCAGGTTGGTGACGAGACCGAAGTCACCGTGTTGGACGTGGACGAGGAGCGTCGCCGCATCTCGCTGGGTATCAAGCAGACCCGCTCGAACCCGTGGGAAGCCTTCGCCGCCATGCACAAGAAGGGCGACAAGGTTTCCGGCCAGATCAAGTCGATCACCGACTTCGGTGTGTTCATCGGCCTGGATGGCGGCATCGATGGTTTGGTGCACCTGTCCGACATCTCGTGGCAGGTATCGGGCGAAGATCTCGTGCGCGACTTCAAGAAGGGTGAAGAGATCGAGGCTGTGGTGCTGGCCGTCGACCCGGAACGTGAGCGCATCTCGCTGGGTATCAAGCAGATGGAGCAGGATCCGTTTGGTCAGTTCATGGCGGCCAATCCGCGTGGCACGATCGTCAACGGCACCGTCAAGGAAGTCGATCCCAAGGGTGCGGTCATCGACCTGGGTGAAGGCGTTGAGGGTTACCTGCGTGCCAACGACATCGCCAAGGAGCGTATCGAGGATGCCACCGAGCATCTGAAGGTAGGCGACGCGGTGGAAGCCAAGTTCACTGGCATGGATCGCAAGGGTCGCCAGCTGGCACTCTCGATCCGCGCGAAGGACGAGGAAGATGCTCCGGATGCCGCCGCCGACTATTCATCGGCCGCTAGTGGCACCACCAAACTTGGCGCGCTACTGAAGGAGCAGCTCAACAAGGCCGACTGATCTCGAGCAACACCTGATGTGGGGCGGCAACTCGCCGCCCCACTGTTTTACGTCACGGACATTGGGGTCCCATGACCAAATCCGAATTGATCGAAGCGCTGGCCATGCGTCAGACACATCTTGCGTTTGCTGATGTCGAGATGGCAGTCAAGAGCGTGATTGAGCAAATGAGCCATGCGCTGGCTCATGGTGAGCGTATCGAGGTGCGGGGGTTTGGCAGCTTTGCGCTGCACTACCGCCCGCCGCGCATGGGTCGCAATCCCAAGACGGGAGAAGCGGTGGCATTGCCAGGCAAGCATGTACCTCATTTCAAGCCGGGCAAGGAATTGCGCGAACGCGTGAATCTCGATCTGGAGCAGCCCACGGCCGCTTGAAACGAGAACTGGCAGTTGAACAAGGCAGGCGACGCGAGTCGATCCTGCCTTTTTCTTTGTCTCGATGTCGAGATATTCCCGGCACGACATGAATCGTTTGAACGTCAATCGCAACGGGCGCCTGTGCCTGCTCTGGCCAATCGGGTAAAGTCCCCGCATGCGACTACTCGTTATCATTTTCCTCGTGATTTTTATCGCCGCCGGTGTCGTGCTGGGCGCGCTCAATGCCGACCTGATCAGCTACGACCTGGCCTTTATGCAGGTGCAGTTGCCGAAGGGCGCAGCCTTGCTCGGAGCGGTCGTCATCGGCTGGTTGCTGGGAGGTGTGACGGCATGGCTGGGCGTCAGCTCGCGCCACCATCGCCAGCGTCGTCAACAACGGCGCACCGAGAAGCTCTCGGCCAAGCCATGAATTTTTTGTATCTGCTGGTGCCGCTGGTGCCCGTGGCGTTCGCTCTCGGCTGGTGGGCCTCGCGTTACATCGGTGCCCGTCGTTCAGGTGCCGAAGTCAGTGAACTGTCCTCGGACTATTTTCGCGGGCTCAACTACCTGCTCAATGAGGAGCAGGACAAGGCTATCGAGGTTTTCCTCAAGCTGGCTGAGTACAACCGCGATACGGTAGAGACGCATCTCGCATTGGGTAATCTGTTCCGACGCCGGGGCGAGGTGGATCGGGCGATCCGCCTGCATCAGCACTTGGTATCAAGGCCGGGTTTATCCGAAGCGATGAAGACGGTGGCCTTGCTGGAGTTGGGGGAGGATTACATGCGGGCAGGGTTGCTGGATCGAGCCGAAGCGCTGTTTTGCGATCTCGTTGCCATGAATGCTCACGCGCCTTCCGCCCTGCG
>JALYXN010000408.1 GCA_030947085.1 Pseudomonadota bacterium
CCATACCGGAAGGCCTCGTTTCGCATCGCCGCCAGCTCGAGCAGCGTGCGTTGCGCTTTTTGCGTCGGCGGCTGCACCCGGCGCCCCGTCGCAGCGGTTGATACGCCAGCGCGTAAACTGGTGGGCAATCTGTTGCGGAACACGCCATGTCTGTCATTGAAATCGTGTTGCTGGCCCTGCTCGTCGCCGTGTCGGTCATCATCATCTTGCAAATCATGCTGCTGCGTCGTCGTGGTGATCCGGCACTTCGCCTCCGGCTGGACGCACTGAAAGATGATGGCGAACGGTTGCAGCGCGCGCTGCGCGAAGAACAGCGCGCTGGGCGCGAGGAACTTCAGCACGGCTTCGATCGCTTCCGCGCTCATGTCGGCGAGCAACTCGGCAGCATGAACACGCAACAAGCCGAGCGCATCGATGGTTTCGGTCAGCGCCTGAGCGTACTGACCGAACGCACCGACAGCGGCCTGCAGACGTTGGCGCAGCGACTGGCCGAGGATGCACGCCGCAGTCGCGAGGACATCACGGTGGCGCTCAACCGTTTCGGCGAGCAACAGCAGCAACGCCTGGCAGCACTGACCGCCGACAATGAAAAGCGCATGGGCGAAGTGCGCGCTACGGTTGAGGCCAAGCTCGACGCGATCCAGCAGGACAACGCGGCCAAGCTGGAACAGATGCGCGCCACGGTGGATGAGAAACTTCAGAACACGCTGGAAACCCGACTCGGCCAGTCGTTCAAACTGGTCTCCGACAGGCTGGAAGCGGTGCAGCGCGGCCTCGGCGAAATGCAGAGTCTGGCCACCGGCGTGGGTGACCTCAAACGCGTGCTGACCAACGTCAAGAAACGCGGCACCTTCGGTGAGGTGCAGCTCGGTGCCCTGCTCGAGGACATGCTCACCGCCGAGCAGTACGCCTCCAACGTCATCACCGTGCCCGGCAGCAATGACCGGGTCGAGTTTGCCATCCGCATGCCCGGCCAGGATGAGGGCGAACACGTCTATCTGCCGATCGATGCGAAATTCCCGGTCGAGGACTATCAGCGCCTGCTCGACGCGCAGGAAGCCGGCGATGCCGACGCCGCGCAAGCCGCCGGGCGCGCCCTCGAAGTGCGCGTGCGCGAAGAGGCCAGGCGCATTCATGGCAAGTATGTGTCGCCGCCACACACCACCGACTTTGCCGTGCTGTATCTGCCGACCGAAGGTCTCTACGCCGAAGTCATCCGCCGCCCGGGCCTGTTCGAGAACCTTCAACGCGACCATCGCGTCACCGTCGCCGGCCCGACCACGCTGAGCGCCCTGCTCAACAGCCTGCAGATGGGTTTCCGCACACTGGCCATCGCCAAGCGCAGCAGCGAGGTATGGAAAATCCTCGCGGCAGTGAAGAGCGAGTTCGGCAAGTTCGGCATGGTGCTGGACAAGACCCGCAAGCAGCTCGACACGGTACGCAACAGCATCGACAGTGCGGGCCAGCGCACACGCGCGATCGAGCGGAAATTACGCGATGTGGAATCGCTGTCCGGCGATACCACCGAGGAGCTGATGAACGACGTGCCTGCGCTTGAGGACGACGACGACGAATAAGCTCCAACAGCACATCCTGTGCGCAATGCTTTTTTCCACACCCGGAGCACCGCGCACAGGGTGCGCTCCTACAACATCAATAGCATCCCGGTTCACGTGAGGATATCGGCGGTGCAGGGGCCGCTCGCGGGCGATGCTCTTCAGCCAACGTGTGGGAGCGGCTTCAGCCGCGATGCTTCTGCTCTGATGCCGCAACGAAGAGCATCGCGACTGAAGTCGCTCCCACAAAATCAGTACCCCGATTCACGTAAGGATATCGGCGGTGCAGGAGCCCCAGATCGCTTGACCGAGAAAATAGAAACAGCCCAGCTGTCGCCCAGATTGCGACGGACGTTAAACTACCCTGTCCCCTACCGAGGTATCCGCATGAGCGACCAGCACAATCCCAAGGACGTCAGCCAGGAACAAGCCGAGGAAGCAGTGCGTGTGCTGCTGCGCTGGGCGGGCGAGGATCCGGCGCGCGAAGGCCTGCTGGAAACGCCCAAGCGGGTGGTCAAGGCGTATCGCGACTGGTTTTCCGGCTACGAGTCGGACCCGGGCGACTACCTGCGTC
>JALYXN010000417.1 GCA_030947085.1 Pseudomonadota bacterium
GGCTTCAGCCGCGATGCCCTTGCCCTGATACCGGAGTAAAAGCATCGCGGCTGAAGCCGCTCCTACGAGGTAAAATGATCTTCTCCTACCCCTGCCTTCCGGCAGGGTGTGTACTTCAGGCACATACATCGGCGCAGGGCGACTGGCATAACATCACCATGAATATCTTCGCCCCGCTGATCCGCCGCCCCATCGGAACATCGCTGCTCGGGATCGGCCTGATGCTGGCCGGGCTGTGGGCATATCTGCTGCTGGGCGTGGCGGCGCTGCCGTCGCTGGATTTCCCCGGCGTGTACGTGGTGGCCAGCCAGCCCGGTGCCAGCGCCCAGACCATGGCCAATACCGTGCTGGCGCCGCTGGAGCGCCATCTGGGGCGGGTGCCGGGTATCGACGAAATGTATGGCAACGCCAACGAGGGCAGCGCCTCGGTGATGGTGCGCTTCAACATGAGCCGAACCGCCGACAGCGCGGCGCGCGATGTGCAGGCAGCGATCAATTCGGCGGCCATCGATTTGCCCAGCGGCATGCCATCACCGCCGCAGTATTTCAAGTTCGATACCGCGCAGATACCGATCCTGTTTCTCACCCTTACCTCGACCGGATTGCCACAGGATCAGCTGTTCGATCTGGCCGACACCATGCTCAAGCCCGCAGTGGCCCAGATCGACGGCGTCGCCCAGGTGCAGGTGTTCGGCGGTACGCCGCATGCGGTGCGGATCGAGCTGGATGGCAACGCGCTGGCGGCCAAGGGTCTCACCGCGAACGATGTCGCCAACGCCTTGCGCGCGGCAAATGTCACCTCGCCGCAGGGCATCCTCAGCAACGCCAGCACCCAGATGACGGTGAGCGCGAGCGACAGCCTGCGCGATCCGGCGGAGTTCGCACGCCTGTTGATCTCGATGAAGAACGGCACGCCGGTGCGCCTGTCCGATGTGGCCAAGGTCTACAGCGGCCAGCAGGACCAGTATCAGGCCGCATGGTTCGGCGAGGCGCGTACCGTCGGCCTGCAGATCACCAAACGACCGAATGCAAACGCGGTGGCGACGGTAGAGGCCATTCGCGCCAAGCTCCCCCAGCTGCGCGCCTCGCTGCCGTCCGATGTCAGCATGACGCCGGTGTTCGATCTTACCCAGACCACCAAGTCGGCACTGCACGAAGTGCAGGTGGCGCTGTTGATCTCGATCGCGATGGTGGTGCTGGTGATGCTGGTCTTCCTGCGTCGCCTGCGCCCGACCATGATCGCCACGCTGAGCGTGCCGCTGTCGCTGGCCGGCGCCTTCGTGGTGATGTGGATGCTGGGCTACACGCTCAACACCTTGTCGCTGGTGGCGCTGGTGCTGTGCATCGGCTTCGTGGTGGACGACGCGATCGTGGTGATCGAGAACATCGTGCGCCATATGGAGCGGGGCGAGCCGCCGATGCAGGCGGCACTGAAAGGCGTGGGGGAAATCGGCTTCACCGTCATCTCGATCACCCTGTCGCTGGTGGCGGTGTTCGCGCCGTTGCTGTTCGGCAACAACATGCTGGTGATGTTGCTGCGCGAATTCTCGGTGACGCTCACCGCCGCGGTGGTGATCTCCGCCGTGGTCTCGCTCACCCTTACCCCGGCGATGTGCGCGTGGCTGCTTTCGCACGAGCCGGCGGAACGCAAACCGCCGGGGCGGATCGAACGCGCGGTGGAGAACTTCGATCGTGGCCTGCTGCGCAAGTACGAACGCGCACTGGACTGGGCCATGCATCACCGCCGGGTCATGCGCTGGCAGCCGTTGTTGCTGTTGCTGCTCACCTTCGGCCTCGGCTTCGCGGTGATGAAAACCGCCGGCGGCACCTTCATGCCCGATGAGGACACCGGACAGCTGCAGGTCGACATCGGTGCCGATGCCAACATCTCGCCGGCCGAGATGACGGCGCGCACCCTGGCGGTGTCGAAGATCATGCAGGCCGATCCGGCTGTACTGGATCAGTTGACCTTGCTGGGTGGCAACGGTGGCGATGGCGGTGCCGTCGGCAACAATGCGCAGATGTTCGTCGACCTGAAACCCTATGGACATGGCCCGGGCCAGCGCGAGGAAGGCATCAAGAAAGTGGTCGAGCGCTTGTCGAAGCGCTACGACAAACTTCCTGGCGTGAAAGTCTCGGTCAGTGCCGCCCAGTTTCTCGGTGGTGGCGGCAGTGGTGATGGCGGTGGCCAGTACGAATTCCAGTTGATCAGCACCAGCGGCGCCGACCTGCAACCGTGGGCGCTGAAGGTTGTACGGCAGATGCGCACGATCAAGGACTTTCGTGACGTCGGCAGCAACTTCGACCAAGTCGGCAAGCAGCAGCTGCTGAAGATCGACCGCGAAGCCGCCGGCCGCCTGCATGTCGGCATCGGCACCATCGATTCGGCGCTTTACAACTCGTTCGGGCAGCGTCAGGTGTCGCAGATCTATTCCGATATCAACCAATATGCGGTCGTGCTCAGTGTCGACGCCGAGCAGAGCGTGAGTCCCCAGTCACTGCTGAACGTGCGCGTGCGCAACGACCAGGGTCGAATGATTCCGCTGTCGGCGCTGGCGAGCATCGAGCCAAACATCAGCCCGATCCGCGTGCGCCATCACAACCAGCTGCAGGCGGCCACCATCAGCTACAACCTGGCCAAGGGCGTGTCGCAGGACCGCGGCGTGGCACTGGTCGAGCAGGCCGCCTTCGCTGCCAGCCTGCCGCCCGGCATCAAGCTCGACTACACCGGTTCCAACCAGCGCCTGCAGCAGCTCAAATCCAACGGGCTGGTGCTGCTGCTCGGCTCGATTCTTGCCATGTACATCGTGCTCGGCGTGCTCTACGAAAGCCTGGGCCATCCGCTGACCATTCTGTCCACCTTGCCAGCGGCGGGCGCCGGCGCCTTCCTCGCCATGCTGATCACCCAGACCCAGATCTCGATGATGGCGATCATCGCCATCCTGATGCTGATCGGTATCGTCAAGAAAAACGCGATCCTGATGGTCGACTTCGCCCTCGTCGCCGAACGCCAACGCGGCCTGTCCGCGCC
>JALYXN010000418.1 GCA_030947085.1 Pseudomonadota bacterium
CCTGGATCAGGACGATGCCAGCGATCGCCTCAAGGAGTTGCTGGCCGATGCCGGCAGCGGTCGCCTGCGACAGCTCGCTTCGCTGACGATGGATGCGATGCGCGAGCGAGAGAGCAAGGATTGAGCATCGCCAACGCTCAACGTCCGATTCGTTCCGACGACTTGAGGAGCGGCTTCATTCGCGATGCTTTTGTTCTGAACCTGCAACGGAAGAGCATCGCGGCAGCAACCGCTCCTACATGCTTATCGCACGACCGAATTTACGGATCGCCCGCGAACGCGTGACTCAGCCAGTCGTGCATCAAGCGGTAGCTGCGCGTTGCTGCCCGTTCGTCATAGCGGCAGCCGGGCGAGTTTTCGCCGACTTCGGTAAAGCAGTGCACCGCGTGTCCGATCACCACGAACTGCCAGTCGGCGGGGCTCATGCGCATCTCGTCCATGAATTTGTCCGCGTCGGGCATAGTGCTTTTGTCATCGGCACCGTTCATCGCCAGCACGCGTGCCTTGATATTTTTCGCCAGTGAAGGATTGTCGGTATCCAGCCCGCCATGGAACGAAACGACCGCGGCGATATCGGCGCCGCTGCGCGCCAGATCCAGCACTGCCGAACCGCCGAAGCAGAAACCGATTGCCGCCAGTTTCGATACATCGATCGGCGCCTTGCCTGCCTGCGCCTTTAGCTGATCCAGCGCCAGATTGATCCGCTTGCGCATCAGCGCACGGTCACCGTACAGGGGTTTCACCGCAGCCTTGGCCTGGGCGGCGTTGCCCGGCTCGGGCCGTACGCCGGCGCCGTACATGTCGGTGAGGAGGATCACGTAATCGCTGCCGGCGATCATCTCCGCCTTCTTCTCGGCGGCGGCGTTGACGCCGTACCAGTTTGGCACCATCACCAGACCGGGACGCTTGGCGGCGGTGGCATCGTCGTAAATCAGCACGCTGTGGAAGCGGGTGCCATCCTGATTCCATTCCACCGATCGATGCACCATCCGCGCCTGGATGACGCTGGCGAAACAGGTGAGCAACAGCAGAAAACCGAGTCGTGCGATGCGCATGGTCAATCTCCGGTGGTGGTCTGCCTGCACGGATGCGTGCAAGGCAACAAGTGATTCATCGTCCCGCGGCGTGTTCGGAAAGACGCCGCTTCAAGGGCGCCAGGCGGTTCAGAAGCCGCACGCCGAATCCGCGCGCGGCGACCAGCGGCGGCGACTGCCACGCGTAAATCCGCGCCAGCGCGTCGAAGCCGATGGCATCGAGCGTATCGTCACTGCGCCGACGGCGCGCGTAACGACGCAAGACGTGGGCGGCGCCAATATCGCTGCCGGCAGCGCGCGCAGCCATCAGGGTGTCGCGCAATTCGGAGACGTCACGCAAGCCCAGATTGACGCCCTGCCCGGCCAGCGGATGCACCGCATGGGCCGCATCGCCCAACAACACCAGGCGATCCGCCTGGTAACTTTCGGCCAGCTGAAGTTTCAGTGGAAACGCCGCCCGTGCCGTGGTGGCGATGATACGACCCAGACGGAAATCGGTGGCCACACCGAGTTCGTCGAGAAAGGCTTGATCATCCAGCGCCAGCACGCGCTCGGCCTCAGCCTGCGGCAGTGACCACACCAGCGAACTGCGACCGTCGGCAAGTGGCAGCAGGGCCACCGGGCCGCTGGAGAGAAAGCGTTGCCAGGCGGTATGGTCGTGCGCGCGCTCGGTACGAACGTGCGCGACCACCGCACGCTGGGCGTAGTCGCGCCCGCGCGTGCCAATACCGGCCAGCTGGCGCAGTGGCGAGGCGGTGCCATCCGCCGCCACCAGCAAGCGCGCCGCCAGCGTGTTGCCATCGGCGAGGTCCAGCGTGATGCGATCGTCGCGCGCCTCGAAACCGATGACTTCGGCTGGGCACATCCGCTGGACTCCGGCCACTTCCAGCGCCTGCCACAGCGTCCATTGCACCAGAGCGTTTTCGACAATGCAGCCAAGCATGTCGCGACCTTCGTTGGCCGCATCGAAATCGATCGCTGCGCCGCTCTGTGCATCCCAGACATGCATGTGCCGGTAAGGTCCGATGCGTGCCGATCGAATAGCCGTCCATACTCCCAGCTCACTTAACAAGGTTATCGATGAGGGGGCGAGGCCCACCACGCGCAGATCGACTTCGGCACGCGCATCCCAGGGCAACGGCGCTCGCGCCTCCAGCAGCGCCACGCTCAAACCGGAACGCGCCAGTGCCAGCGCCGCGGCGGCGCCAACCATGCCGCCACCGACAATCGCCACATCCAGTGCCGGTGCGCGGCGGCGGGTCGAGAAATCGGCGTCTGTTGCATTCATGGCAGGCGCTCCCGCACTGTCAGTGGCGGCTCACCGCTAAACCCCATGCCACGTTGCGCCAGTGCTCGACGCAGCGGCGGCAACCGGTCGCAGGCCAGCAATGCCAGCGAGCGAAACGGTGCCAGCAACGGCTGCCTCAGGCAGGCCAACTGGACCAGGCCGTGACTCATTGTCATGGTGCCTTCGCGATCGGATTCGCGACGGGCGGCATAGCTGGCCAGCATCTCGGCCGAACCCGGAGCATCGGTGACTGCCACCATCTCGGCCAGAGTCAGCGCATCACGCAGGCCCAGATTGAACCCTTGCGCACCGATCGGATGCACCGTCTGGGCGGCATTGCCGATCAACACCGCATGCGGCGCAGTCAGCTGGCTGGCGGCCACCCGTTGAATGGGATAAGGGTGGCGCTTGCCGGGCCGCTCAAGCCGGCCGAGTCGCCAACCGAAGCGGCGTTGCGCCAGCGCGATGAAATCGGCGTCATCCAGATCGGCCACGGCCTGCGCCTGATCCGTGTCCACCGTGAGGACCAGACCACAGCGCCCCTCGGCCAATGGCAGCAAGGCGACGGGACCGTCGTCGCTGAAGCGCTCCCACGCGCGATGGGCATGCTTGCGCTCGGGCGTGATGGTGCAGACGAACAGGGTCTGCTGATAGTCGTGCCGCTCCACGCCAATGCCAAGTTCGCCGCGCACAAAGGAGCCGCTGCCGTCGGCGCCGACCAGCAGGCCCGTGTCCACGGTTCGCGTACCGTCGGCGGTGTCGATCTGCGCCCTCCAGCCGTCGGGCCGCCGCTCGAGTGCGGACAGCGTTGCAGGAGCAAGCCGGACCAGCTGGGTGCATTCGTCCAGCCGTCGCAGCAGCGCCGCCCCCAGCTCGCGCGCTGGCAGCGTCCAGCCCAGAGCATCGACACCCTGTTTGCCGGCGTCGATCCGCGCACTGCCGAACTCGCCCGCGCGACTGACATGGATATGCCGGATCGGCGTAGCTGCGGCGGCGGCATGACGCCATACGCCAATCGCCTCCAGCCCGTTGACGCTGGCGCGCGCCAGCGCCAGATTGCGCTCGTCATAGCTCGGCTGTGTGCCCGCGTGCGGCGCCGCGGTTTCAACCAGGGTCGCGGCGATGCCGGCGGCATCCAGCGCGATCGCCAGACTGGCACCCACCAGGCCGCCGCCGATGATCAGCACGCCGGACTCGTTCGATGCGGAGGACGTCGGTACATTCATGCTCGCGATGATACGCGCCAGCTGCCAGCCTCGCACCGCCTTGGGCTAGACTATGCACCTGCATCAGACGCCCCCAAAGGAACATCTCATGGTCAAAACGATGACCCAACGCCTCGTCATTCTGGTAGCGCTCGCCGCCGTGATGGCGGCTACCCGCATCCATCTTTCCTTGCTGCACCACAATATTCTGGACGCGTCCTGGGCGATCTTCTTCCTGGCCGGCTTCTGGTTGCGCGGCGCGGGACGATGGGCCTTTCCGTTGCTGATGGCCGAAGCGGTGCTGGTGGATTACCTGGTGATCAACGGCCAGGGCATCGACTTCTGGAGCCACTACTGCGTGTCGGTGGCGTACTGGTTCCTGATTCCTTCCTATTTCAGCCTGTGGCTGGGTGGCAGTTGGCTGGCGAAACATCAGCTGGGTCTGCGCCTGCAAACACTGGCCCTGGCTGCGGTGTCGCTGCTGGTGAGTTGGGCGGCGTGTTATGTCCTGTCCAACGGCAGCTTTTACTGGCTCAGTGACAGTGTGCCGCTACCGCGCACTTTCGACAGCTGGTTCGCGAACCTCGCTGACTGGTATCTGCCGTTCCTGGGCACCACGGTGCTGTATGTCGGGATTGGCGCGGTGGTCCACGTGCTGGCGGTGCAGATGGGTCGCGCGTTGAACTACGGCGATCAACCGCAGCTCCCACGCTGACCCGCCATGGGCAACCGGCTTTCAAAGATCTACACGCGGACCGGTGATGACGGCAGTACCGGGCTGGGTGACGGCTCGCGCGTGGGCAAGGATTCCCTGCGGGTCAACGCCTACGGCACCGTGGATGAGCTG
>JALYXN010000420.1 GCA_030947085.1 Pseudomonadota bacterium
CACCGACTCACGGACTTGCCGGGCGGGATGCCCGGCAAGCGCTAAGCGGGATGGCTTTCTCTTTGTTTGCTCTTCTTTTGGCTACTCAAGAAAAAGTGACTCGCGCGCCGAAGGCGCATGAAATCTCTTGCCGAATACACGACCTAACACCGTTATGCGACTTAATTAGCCACGTCCCCTTTGATTCCGTCCCCTTTGATTCCACGTCCCCATTGTTTCGCCCGCCTATGCATTTGTTGACCTATGGGCGACGGCAGTCAATTGCCGACCGGCGGCTGTTGCTGTTGCGTTGGCTTTGACCCTGCCTTTGATCTTCAACCCCTTGTGAGGCGGTGAGTCGTGGACGACAGGCCCGAAGGGGAGTCGACATGGATGTCGGCTCCTTTTCGCCAGGGCAGGATGCCCTGTCGAAAAGCCCGGCCCCGGCTCACGGACTTGCCGGGCAGGATGCCCGGTAAGCGCCAAGTGGGGTGGCCTTCTCTTTGGTTACTTTCTCTTGGCCACACAAGAGAAAGTGACTCGCCCTCCGCAGGAGGACGAAAGCTCTTCGCTTCATGGAAAAACAAGAGCAAGAGCATCGCGACTGAAGTCGCTCCTACAGTCGCGTCGGCAGTTGCCGGTGAGCTGACGCCACGTTGACGGCATTCCGCCGTCAATGCCCCGCCGGCAACCCCAACGCGCGAACCGCGTTCACCAGCCAGCGCAACTGCACGCCGTGGCGAGTGTCGTAGTTGGCTCCGGAATATCCCCACCAGTCCCAGCATGCTTGCGGATTCAAGGGCGCGAAACTCGCGCGAGTCTGAGGATATAGCACGGCGACACGGTAGGCGTCGGCCCATCGATTGAAGCCTGCGTCCTTCACGAACGCCTCGCCCACGGCGTGGGCGTCTT
The DNA here is from genome assembly GCA_030947085.1 of Pseudomonadota bacterium. GTDB lineage: Bacteria > Pseudomonadota > Gammaproteobacteria > Xanthomonadales > Rhodanobacteraceae > Rhodanobacter. The sequence goes on from JALYXN010000420.1 coordinate 892, forward strand.
GCTTGCAGCCGTGGAACGCAACCATCAGGCCGCAGCGCTTGCCGGCCGCGCAGTCCGGTGGCAGGTAGACGTAACCGGTGGCGGCCAGAAACGCATCGGCACCGTCAGGACGCAGCGCATTCTGGTCAAACGTGCGCAATTCACCGCGGGCGGCGGTCGCCACGGTGCGCAGCGGCTTGCCGAACATCTGCGCGAAGATTGCACCCGCCGCGTCGAAGCCGCAGTGGCCCAGATAGGGCGACACCGACTTGCCGCAGTCGTCACCGGCAGCGGCGACTGGCAGGTTGTGTGCGAAGTCGCGGTCACCGTCGTCAAGGATCCGCATACCGGCCAGTCCCGGCGTGTCGGCGCTCAGCTTGGTGTAGAAATGGGCGGCCGCTTCGGCGACGACGGGCGCCACCGTGGTATCGGCGCGGCCGTGCAGCAGGTAGACCTGGGCGGCGGCGAGATTTTTCAGCGCGCCAAGGTCGCCGGCTGCCGAACGTTTGCGTGCTCGTGCCACCAGCGCATCGACATCCGGCGCCGGCAAACCCTTCATGCAAGTCCCCAGCGCCAGCTGCAGCTGGCCGTCGGCGCAGCCATAAGGGCCGCCAGCGACCAATGCAGCGTTAGGAAACAAATCCGGATAGGCCAGCTGCGCCTGGGTGGCCATGTAGGCGCCCGAGGACAGGCCGGCCACCGCAACCCGCGAGGGATCCAGCTTGAGTCGAGGCAGCCTCGCGTTGTCGGCGGCGGCACAGGCCACGCTGCTGCCGAGGAACAGCGCCAGACAGATCGCACGCAGGCAGGTTTTCGAGTACATCGGCAGACTCCGGCATTCGCAGTTCGCGCGCCGCAGTCGCCAGGCAACCCGCCTTTAGGACGACGGATGTTTGGCGACGGCTGCGCGCCCTGGACAGATCAGAACGTGTAACGGGCGGTCAGCGTAACCATCCTTGGCGCACCATAGAAACCGGTCACGATACCCAGCGAGCCGATGTTGTAGCCGGTGGTGCGATACGATTTGTTGGCCAGATTGGTGCCTTGCAAGCTCAGCGTCCACGGCTGGTCGATCTGCCAGATGACGCCGGCGTTCCACAGGCCGTAGGCCGACTGCGCGATCAGCGGCGACAACGAAGTCTCCGGATACACCATGCTCTGGTAGGTGTAGTTGACCCGCGCGGTGAGGCTGCCGCCGTTGCCCAATTGCTGGGTGTTCTCCAGCGACAGGCCACCGGACCACTTCGGCGCATTGGTGAATTTCTGCTGGTCGGCGACGTTGACACCTTTGGTCAGGAACTCGGTGTATTTGGTGTGCAGGTAGGCGAACTGCCCACTGAAGGTCCAGTCCTCGCTGGGCTTCCAGGCGAACTCTTCCTCCAGGCCGTCGATATGGCCCTTGCCAGCGTTGGTGAAGTCGCCGAAGAAACCCTGGCTGCCGTTGGGCAGCGCGAACGAGGTGAACACCGACAGCTGGATGTTCGAGTACACGTTGTGGAACAGCGCCGTATTCATCATCAGCGCGTCGTCAAAGAAGGTCATCTTGCTGCCCAGCTCATACGACTGCACCTTTTCGTCGTTGACCGGACGGCAGGAACTCGGGATGGCGACGCAGTTCGCGCGGATGTTGTAGCCGCCGGAGTGAAAGCCTTCGCTGTAGCTGCCGTACAGCTTGATCTGGTCGCTTGCGCTCCAGGCCAGCGAAACTTTCGGAGAGACATTGTTGGAGGCATGCGAACCGCTGAAGTTGGCCAGGGTGGAGGTCGGTGTCTGGAAGGTGGCGTCGGCATAGCCGTAGTTCTGGATCAGCGCGGTCTTGGTCTCGTGGGTGTAGCGCATGCCCACGTCCAGGCTCCACTGCGGACTGAGATCCCAGGTGAAATCGCCGTAACCGGCATAGCTCTCGGTGCCGGTGCTGCCGCCGGTGCTGCCATACAGCGAGTAGCCCAGCGTGCTGTAGGGCGGCGAACCGAGAAAGATGTTGTGGATCTGCCCGGCCGCTGTGCCCTTGAAGTAGAACAGCCCGAACACGCCATGCAACACGCCGCCGGAGTCGAAGTTGGCCTGCAACTCCTGGGTAAACTGGTGGTCCTTGTACTTCGCGGTGACGTCGGCGATCTTTTCCGGCAGCGTGTCGAAGTCGATGTAGGTGTCGGTCGAGGATTTGCGATAGGCGGTAATCGACTTCAGCGTCCAGTCCTGGTTGACGATCCAGTTCAGGGTCAGCGCCGCACCGCTCATGTCGGTGTGGTTGAGCTGCGCCAGGCCGCCGCGTGTATCGAAATCGCTGGACAGCGGCGCATAGGCCCGATCGAACTTGTTCGCGATCAGCATCTTCGCGCCGCGCGGATTGGAATTGTCGTGCAGGCCGTCGACCGACAGCTGGGCATTGAAGCTCGCCGAGGGGAAGAAGCCGAGCGTGGCACGCGCTGCGTTGGTGTTCTTGTTGCCGTTGCGGCTGTTGCTGGTGAGGTTCTTGCCGAAGCCGTCGTTGTGCTCGCTGGCAGCCGCCACCCGGCCGCGCCACACGCCGTCCGCGCTGGCGCCGCCGACACTGGCCTTGACGTCCTTCTCGCCATGCGTGCCGACGGTAGCCGCGACCGAGCCTTCGGTCTTCTTCGGCAGCGGGTTGGAAACGTACTTGATCGCGCCGCCGATGGTGTTCTTGCCGTACAAGCTGCCCTGCGGACCACGCAGCACCTCGATCCGGTTGACGTCGAACACGTCCAGCAGGGCGCCCTGCGGCCGCGCCATGTAGACATCGTCCAGATAGATGCCCACGCCCGGATCGAAGCCCCAGGTCGGGTCGGCCTGGCCCACACCGCGGATGTAGGCCGTCAGCGTGGTGTTGGAACCGCGCGCCGCGTAGACCTGCAGCGAGGGCACCTTGCCCTGCAGGTCACCCAGGTTCTGCACGTTCTGCTTGAACAGCGTGGCGGCGGTGAATGCGCTCACCGCGATCGGCACGTCCTGCAAGGTTTCCTCGCGTTTGCGCGCCGTGACAGTCACCTGCCCAAGCTGCTTGGCATTGGCGAGTTTGGCCGTATCGCTGGCGGCATCGGTAGTGCCGGCCTGCTGTGCAAACAGCGGCAAGGCACAGAACAGGCCGGTGGCCGCCAGACCCATCGCCAGACTCAGAGACGTGCGCTTCATGATTTCCCCTTCCCTATAGTCGCGACCATCGACGATGGACGCTGATGCAGGCAAGAGTAGGCAGCCGGCGACACCCGCACACTTGTACCTTCGTACAGTGCCCGCAACGACAGCACGCGCGGATACTCGGGCCTTCGTCGATTCCGACCAAGATCAAAAGGGGAACCGCAGGGATGGCATTTCTGATCGTGCTGGCCGCGTTGTGCTTTCTGATGTTTGCGGCGTACCGTGGCTACAGCGTGATCCTGTTCGCGCCGATCGCCGCGCTGGGCGCGGTGCTGCTGACCGAGCCCGCGCTAGTCGCGCCGATGTTCACCGGCCTGTTCATGGACAAGATGGTCGGCTTCCTCAAGCTGTACTTTCCGGTGTTCATGCTCGGTGCGCTATTCGGCAAGCTGATCGAGCTGTCGGGCTTCTCGAAATCCATCGTCGCGGCCACCATCAACCTGGTCGGACGCAGCCGCGCGATTCTGTCGATCGTACTGGTCTGCGCGCTGCTGACCTACGGCGGCGTGTCGCTGTTCGTGGTGGTGTTCGCGGTCTACCCCTTTGCCGCCGAACTGTTCCGCGCCAGCGACATTCCCAAGCGGCTGATCCCCGGCACGATCGCGCTCGGCGCGTTTACCTTCACCATGGATTCGCTACCCGGCACGCCACAGATCCAGAACATCATCCCGACCTCGTTCTTCGGCACCACCGCCTGGGCCGCGCCGTGGCTGGGAACGATCGGCGCGGTGTTCATTCTGATCGCAGGGATGAGCTACCTGGAGTGGTGTCGGCGGCGGGCGGCTCGCGCCGGTGAGGGCTATGGCAACAACCTGGTCAACGAGCCGGCACCGTTCGAGCACGGCAGGCTGGCGCACCCGCTGGTCGCATTGCTGCCGCTGCTGCTGGTCGGCGTGAGCAACAAGCTGCTGACCGACCTGATCCCGCGCATCTACGGCACTACCGAGTCGTTCGTGCCGGCGGTGGTCGGCAACGCCGTCCCGGTGGTACAGCAGGTGTCGAAGATCGCCGCGATCTGGGCGGTTGAGGGCGCACTGCTGCTGGGCATCCTGTGCGTGCTGCTGACCGCATGGAAGCCGGTGACGGCGCGTTTCGCCGAAGGCAGCAAGGCCGCGGTGGGCGGCGCGCTGCTGGCGTCGATGAACACCGCTTCCGAATATGGTTTCGGCGCGGTAATTGCCGCCCTGCCCGGCTTCAAGCTGGTCGCCGATGCGTTGCATTCGATCCCGAATCCGTTGCTCAACGAGGCGGTCACCGTCACCGCGCTGGCCGGCATTACCGGCTCGGCGTCGGGCGGCATGAGCATCGCGCTGGGTGCAATGGCCGAGACCTTCATCCACAACGCGCAGGCCGCCGGCATCCCGATGGAGGTGTTGCACCGGGTCGCCGCGATGGCCTCCGGCGGTATGGATACGCTGCCGCACAATGGCGCGGTGATCACCCTGCTGGCGGTCACCGGGCTGACTCATCGGCAGGCCTACAAGGACATCTTCGCGATCACCGTGATCAAGACGCTCGCGGTGCTGGTGGTGATTGGGGCCTATTACGTCACGGGCCTGGTCTAGCAAACAGCAATAAAGGACCAACGACCAACGACGCCACTCCCCCGACCGGATAAATGCCGGTTGACGACGTCGCTCCCGATCCGGAGTCGCGGGCCCTGTGCTCGCCACTTCTCCCGGTTCCGCGCGAGCGGAACCATCGTGAAGCGAAGGAGTACAAGCGATGTCGATCAAGACACACGTCCTGGGGCTGCTGGCCCTGTTGCTGCTGCTGCCGGCCGTTCCCGCGCTGGCCACATGTCATGACACCGTGGTGCTGGTGCACGGCAATACCGGCAGTCCCGCCGATTTCCAGAACACCTACAACCTGCTCCGCCAGCAAGGCTGGAGCGACGTGCAGATCGTGGCTCCGACGTGGGGAAACACGCTCTGTGCTGCCTGCAACGACCACAACGGCAGCGAGGAAACCCCGGTCAGGAATGCGATCAGCAGCGCGATTGCCAGTTCATGCAGCGGCCGAATCGACGTGATTGGCCATTCGATGGGCGTGACCCTGGCCATGCGCGAAATCGACAAGCTCAATGTCTCCAGCAAGGTCGACGTGTTCATCGGCATCGCCGGCGCCGTACGCGGCCTGTGGTCGTGCGGCATGTACCCGTTCAACGTCGCCACCAGCACCTGCGGCTCCTGGGGCTTGTCGGTGCAGAACCCTTTTCTGCAGGGC
>JALYXN010000303.1 GCA_030947085.1 Pseudomonadota bacterium
ATCGCCGGGCGACTGAAATCCAGTTTGGCTTCGACCTTCTCGAGTTTTTTCGCGTAGGTGGCGCCCTGCTCCGGCTGCGGCGTGGCGACTGGCAAATCGCCAGTCATCGCACGTTTCAGGCCCTCCAGCAGAACCTCGGCACCGAGTTCCGACAAGCGGTCGTGGAGAGAGCCACCAGTGTCTTCGCGGCTGATTGGCGTGCGTCGTTGCAGCAACACCGGTCCGGTATCCAGCCCGGCCTCCATCGCCATCAGGTCGACACCGGTTTCGTGGTCGCCGGCGTGGATGGCGCGCTGGATCGGCGCGGCCCCGCGCCAGCGCGGCAACAGGCTGGCGTGCACATTCCAGCAGCCGAGGCGGGGCATGGCCAGCACGTTGCGGGGCAGGATCAGACCATACGCAACGACGATCAACAGATCGGGCTGGTAGCCGGCAAGCGTGGACTGAGCCTGCGCCGACTTCAGCGACTCGGGTTGCTCGACCACGATGCCGGCATCCGTCGCTGCCTGCTTCACCGGGCTGGGGCTCAGTTTGCGCCCGCGACCGGCCGGACGATCAGGTTGGGTATAGACCGCCACCACATCCGCGCCGCTGCTGCGGCAGGCTTGGAGGCAAGGGACGGCGAATGGGGGAGTGCCAGCAAAAACCACACGCAGCTTGGAGTTATTCAAGCACTCGCCGCCTGTTTGCGCTGCTTGTCCAGCCGCTTCAGCAGCAGGGTGCGCTTGAGCGAAGACAGATAGTCGACGAAGACCTTGCCTTCCAGATGGTCCATCTCATGCTGGATACACACCGCCAGCGGGCCTTCGGCCTCGACGATGATCTGCTTGCCGTCGACGTCTTGCGCCTTGACCTTCACCTTGAGCGCGCGGGTGACGTCGGCATACAGACCCGGAAACGACAGGCAGCCCTCCTGATAGACCTGGGTCCCTTCCTTTTCCAGTATCTCGGGATTGATCAGGGCCAGCGGCTGATCGCGATCCTCGCTCATGTCGGCCACCAGCACCCGCTGATGGACATTGACCTGGGTCGCGGCCAGGCCGACCCCGTTGGCCTCATACATCGTTTCGAACAGATCGGCGACGAATTGCCTGAGCCCGGCGTCACATACTTCTACCGGCACCGCACGGGTACGCAGACGCGGATCGGGAAACTCGAGAATGGATAATACGGACATGGACGTCACCTCGGTGCCGAAAGTGCGGGCAATTTGGTAAAAAGCCACCCCGGCGCCATCTAGAATGTGGCTTATTGTACTTCGCCAACTTGGCCAGTACAGACGATTTTTTGCCAACTCGCGCCTGTTGCGCACGTTAACGATTCGGTTACACTCGGCCGAGCACCTGGGGAAGGGGGATTCCCACCAATGATCAGAAAAATTATCGTGTTGCTGGCCGGCATGCTGGTTACCGTGGCCGTGTACGCAGCCGGGGCCCAGCTGCGCGCGGATCATCCGGATACCTATACGGTTCGCCGTGGCGACACCTTGTGGGATATCTCTTCCAAATTCCTGTCCAAGCCGTGGCTATGGCCGGAAATCTGGCAAGCGAATCCGCAGGTACGCAATCCGCACCTGATTTACCCGGGCGACGTGCTCAACCTGTCCTTTATCAACGGCCCGCACCTCGGCCTGCAACCCCGCGTTCGTGTCGAAGGCGACGCCGTGCCGGCGATACCGCTGTCGGAACTGAAAATGTTCCTCAGGGACATGCGGGTCATGGACTCCAATACGGTACGCAACGCCCCCTACGTGGTGGGTCTGGAGGAGAACCGGCTGCGCGGGGCGGTGGGCCAGAATCTGTACGTGCGGGGATTGAAAGCTCAGCCCGGTCAGCGCTGGGCCATCGTGCGCCCCACCCATGTGTTCCGCGGTTTTGAGCAAGATGATTCCAGCGACGCCGAATACGGCATTGCCGGTCACGGCCTGGATAGCAATGCCGCCATGGTCAACGCGCCGTGGGACGAAGATTCGCGCCATGACGGACGCTACGGCAGAGGCGATGACCTTGGGGTGGAAGTCAGCGTGATCGGCACGGCCGAGACCTTACGCTCGGGTGATCCATCGACCCTGCTGCTGCTTGACTCGACCATGGAAATCCGCAGCGGTGATCGCGTCATGCCGCTGGATGAGTCCCCCTACGATGCGTTCTATTACCCCCATGCACCCAAGCAAGCGGTACCTGCCTCGGCACGGGTGATCGGGTTTGCCGACGCGCTGGATGCCGCCGGTCCGCGTCAGGTGGTGATGTTGTCGGTGGGCACTGCCGATGGGGTCGACAACGGTACGACCTTCAGCATCGCCGAGCCGGGCGAGACGATTCACGATGACGTGGCCAGCAACAGCTGGAACCGTGGCGTCGGCGAGCGCGTCAAGCTGCCCGATGAGTACGTGGGTCACGTCATGGTGTTCCGCACCTTCAATCGGGTGAGCTACGGCCTGGTGATGGACAGCTTGCGACCGGTGCACAAGGGCGGGATCCTGCTGGCTCCGCAATAACGCCTGCATCGATCCGCATCGGCATCTGCCTACAGGACGGCGCGGTCACCACCGCGCCGTTTCTCGTGGTGCAAGGTCCTTACACTGCAACCATGCACAAGGACGAAGTGAACGAACTGCGCGCATGGATGATTGCGCTGCGTACCCCGGGCCTGGGACCCGTCGGTTTGCGGGAACGCCTCGATGCGGCCGGTGGTGACATGGGTCGGGTTCTGCAACGCCTCCAGCGCGATGCCGGGCACTTGGGTGGGGCGGCCCGTGAATGGTTGAGTCGACCCGATGAACCGCGCCTGGAGTCCGACATGGCCTGGCTGGCCGTGGCTGGGCACCGGCTCTTGCGCTGCACCGAGGAGGACTTCCCGCCGCAACTGGAGCATATTCCCCAGCCGCCGGTCGCCCTGTTTGTGGTGGGCGACGCCAGCCTGCTGCTGCATCCACAGGTGGCGATCATCGGCGCGCGCCATGCCAGTGCCGCGGGGCTGGCCCATGCGCGTGCCTTCGCACGAGCGTTGACCCAGGCAGGCTTCGCCATCACCAGCGGAATGGCTGACGGAATCGACGGCGCCGCTCATGCCGCGGCGCTGGACGATGCCGCTCCGACCCTCGCCGTGATGGGTACGGGCCCTGATCGCGTGTATCCGCGCAAGCATCATGCGCTGGCCCGGCGCATTGCGGAGCGGGGAGTGTTGATCAGCGAATTTCCGCCAGGGACTGCCGCTCGGGCCGATCATTTTCCACGTCGAAACCGGATCATTTCCGGCCTGTCACTGGGTACTCTGGTGATCGAGGCCGGGTTGCGCTCCGGTTCGCTGATCACCGCCCGGCTCGCGGCCGAGCAGGGGCGCGAAGTGTTCGCGCTACCGGGATCGATCCATAATCCGCTGGCCCGGGGATGTCACCGCCTGATCCGTGATGGCGCTCGCCTGGTGGAAACTGCCGGCGAGATTATCGAGACATTGACGCCGGCAGCGCGCATGCTTGGGGTTGAACTGGCTTCCCGATTGCAGTCCTTGCCTGTTGAAGAGCGCCTTGGCGATGCGCTGGAGCGGGACTCGCCGTCATCTCAAAGTTCGGCACATCGACTCCTCTTAGCGGAACTTGGTCATGATCCGGCGACGTTGGACGAACTAGCCGAGCGCACCGGTCGGTCCGCAGCAGCGCTGTCATCGATGTTGCTAATACTGGAGCTGGAGGCTCAAGTGGAGAGCCTGCCAGGCAATCGGTACCAGCGGCTGGCCGGCCAAAATGTCACCTCGTGAGGGAATCAGGGGCCTTTTTTTCTGACGCCGCGCTTGACACCCGCTGCTGCGGCGTGGTTTCAACTATATATATGTCCGGCAAAAACCACCGGCGACCTACTTTCGGAAATCCAGTTTCATGGCAAAAAACCTGCTCATCGTCGAGTCACCGGCCAAGGCCAAGACGATCAACAAATACCTTGGCAAGGACTTTCATGTTCTCGCTTCCTATGGCCACGTACGTGACCTGAGGCCGAAGGAAGGTGCGGTCGATACCGAGCACGGTTTCACCATGGCCTACGAGGTTATCGAGCGTAACCAGAAACATGTCGACGCCATCGCCAAGGCCGCCAAGCTGGCGGACGACATTTATCTGGCGACCGATCTGGATCGCGAAGGCGAAGCGATCAGCTGGCATATCAGCGAGATCCTGAAGGAGCGTGGCCTGACCGAAGGCAAGCAACTGCACCGGGTGGTGTTCTCCGAGATCACGCCCAAGGCGATCAAGGCCGCCGTGGCAGCGCCGCGGCAGCTCTCGCACGATCTGGTCGATGCCCAGCAGGCGCGGCGCGCGCTGGATTATCTGGTCGGATTCAACCTGTCGCCAGTGCTGTGGCGCAAGGTGCAGCGCGGCTTGTCAGCCGGACGGGTGCAGTCGCCGGCGTTACGCATGATTGTCGAGCGCGAAGAGGAAATCGAGGCGTTCAATGCGCGCGAATACTGGACCATCGGCGCGGCCATGAAGCATGCCGGCGGCGACTTCAGCGCGCGTCTGAGCAAGCTCAATGGCAAGAAGTTCGAGCAGTTCGATCTCACCAACGAAACTGACGCCCGGACCGCGCAGGCCGCGCTGACGCAGGCCGCCAACGGCCAGTTGACGGTCAGCGATGTCACCTCCAAAGAGCGCAAGCGCCGACCCACAGCACCGTTCACCACCTCCACCCTGCAGCAGGAGGCGGCGCGCAAGCTGGGTTTCACCACCAGTCGAACGATGAAAGTGGCGCAAGGCCTGTACGAAGGCGTGGCCTTGGGCGGCGACGAAGGCAATGTCGGTCTGATCACCTATATGCGTACCGATTCGACCATGCTCGGTGATGACGCAGTGGCCGAACTGCGCCAGTTGATTGCCCGCGATTTCGGCCGTCATGCGCTACCGGATGCGCCGCAGGTCTACAAGACCAAGTCGAAGAACGCGCAGGAGGCGCATGAGGCCATTCGCCCGACCTCGGCGATGTATACACCGAAATCGATTGCCTCCTACCTTAACGACGACCAGCGCAAACTGTATGAGTTGATCTGGAAACGCACCGTCGCCTGCCAGATGATCCACGCCACGCTGAACACGGTCTCGGTCGAATTTGCCTTGAAGGACGTTCCTGGTGGCGAGGCGTCATTCCGCGCCAGTGGCACCACCGTGATCGACCCGGGCTTCCTGGCGGTCTACGAGGAAGGCAGCGATCAGAAGAAAACCGATGACGACGACGAAGGACGCCGGCTGCCGCGGATGGTGGTGGGCGAGACGGTGCCGGTGCAGGACATCGCGGCCGACCAGCATTTCACCGAGCCGCCGCCGCGCTACTCCGAGGCCAGCCTGGTCAAGGCGCTCGAGGAACATGGCATCGGCCGCCCGTCGACGTATGCCAGCATCATCCAGGTGCTGCAAAACCGCGAATACGTTTACCTCGACAGTCGCCGCTTCAAACCCAGCGATGTGGGTCGCGCGGTCAGCAAGTTTCTGACTGCGCACTTCACCCAGTACGTCGATTACGACTTCACCGCCAAGCTCGAGGACGAGTTGGACGCGGTCAGCCGTGGCGAGGAGGCCTGGGTACCGCTGATGGAGCGTTTCTGGCTGCCGTTCAAGCAGCAGGTGGACGAAAAAACCGAATCGGTCGATCGCAACGAAGCCACCGGTGCGCGTGAACTTGGCACCGACGCAAAAACCGGCAAACCGGTGTCCGTGCGCCTGGGCCGTTACGGGCCGTACGCTGCCATCGGCACCAAGGATGACGAAGAAAAGCCGACCTTCGCCAGCTTGCGCCCGGGACAGAGCATGCACACCATCACGCTGGAAGACGCGATGGAGCTGTTCAAACTTCCACGCCAGCTGGGCCAGGCGGAGAATGGCGACGACGTCAGCGTGGCCATCGGCCGTTTCGGACCCTTCGTCAAGCAAGGCAGCACCTATGCGTCGTTGAAACCCGAGGACGATCCGTACGTGATCGAGCTGCCGCGCGCATTGCAGGTGGTGGCCGAGAAGCTGGAAATGCTGGCGAACCGGCTGATTCTCGACTTTGGCAACGGCGTGCAAGTGCTCAACGGCCGCTATGGCGCCTATATTACCGACGGCGAAAAGAACGCCCGGATTCCCAAGGAGCAGGAGCCGAAGCTGCTGACCGAGGCGCAATGTATTGAGCTGCTGGCTGCTGCCCCCGTGCGCAAGGGCCGCTTCGGCAAGAAGACCGCCACCAAAAAGGTCGCCGCGAAAAAGGCGCCAGCGAAAAAGACTGCGACCAAAAAAGCGCCCGCCAAGAAGAGCACCGCCAAGAGGACTTTGGCGAAAAAAACCGCGACCAAAAAGGCGGCTGCGACAAAGTCGGTGGCGAAGAAGGCTGCTGCTAAAAAAGCGTCCAGCGGGAAAGCCGAGGTCTGAGTGGTTCAGCGGTTTACTCTCGATCAGCTTGATGGCGCCGCCGCGCTGTTGCGTGGTGGCGGTGTGCTTGCCTATCCGACCGAGGCGGTGTTCGGGCTCGGCTGCGATCCACGGGATGCGTCGGCGTTCGAGCGGCTGTTCGCG
>JALYXN010000306.1 GCA_030947085.1 Pseudomonadota bacterium
CGCAGGAGCGGCTGGCGGCGCTGGACGTGCGCATTGTCGAACTGCAGCGCGTGCGCGACGGTCTGGCACAGCTGGTGGAATCCTGTCCGGGGCAAGGCGTACCGGAGCATTGCCCGATCCTGCGTGCACTGACCGAAGAGGAAGCGGAATCATGAGTACACCGAAATCCTGTTGCCATGGTGAAGCCGGACACGATACAACCCGCGATCCCGTTTGCGGCATGACCGTGGACCCCAAAACCGCCAGCCACCATGCCGAGCATGCGGGAAAAACCTATTACTTCTGTTCGGCCCGCTGCCGGGAGAAGTTCGTGGCCGCTCCATCGACGTGGCTGGAGGAACGGCCCGCGCCGCCGGTGACTGCTGGCACCATTTACACCTGTCCGATGCATCCTGAAGTGCAGCAGGTCGGTCCGGGCGATTGCCCCAAATGCGGCATGGCACTGGAGCCGATGATGCCTTCCGCCGAGCAGGAAGACGGCGGCGAGTTGCGGTCGATGACACGGCGATTCTGGACCTTGACGGCACTCACGCTGCCGGTGGTCGCGCTGGCCATGGGTCCGCATCTGTTCGGTTGGCATTTGCCGGGGGCGTGGGATCGCGTAGCGGGCTGGATCGAGGCGCTGCTGGCCAGCGTGGTCGTGCTGTGGGGTGGTGCGGCCTTCTTCCGGCGTGGCTGGCGGTCGTTGAAACCGTGGTCGCCCAACATGTACACGCTGATTGCGCTGGGTACCGGTGTGGCGTGGTTGTACAGCGCGGTGGCGTTCCTGTTGCCCGGGATCTTTCCACCGGGCTTCCGCGATAGCCAGGGCCAGGTTGGGGTCTATTTCGAATCGGCCGCGGTGATTGTCACCCTGGTGACGCTGGGCGATTTCCTCGAATTGCGCGCCCGCCGTCGCACCGGTGCGGCCCTGAAGGCGCTGCTTTCGCTGGCGCCGAAAACCGCGCGGCGGATCGCAGCGGATGGCAGCGAAACCGATGTGCCGCTGGAGGAGGTCGGCGCGGGTGACACGCTGCGGGTGCGACCGGGCGAAAAGGTACCGGTGGACGGTGTCGTGATCGACGGCGAAAGCCACGTCGACGAGTCGATGCTGACCGGCGAGCCGATGCCGGTCACCAAGGCCAAGGACGCTGCGCTGACCGGCGGTACGGTCAATCAGGATGGCGCGCTGACTATGCGTGCGCAAAAAGTCGGCGGCGACACCATGCTGGCGCAAATCGTCAGCCTGGTGGCGCAGGCCCAGCGCAGCAAGGCACCGCTGCAACGGGTGGCCGACCGGGCGGCGGCGTGGTTTGTGCCCGCCGTGGTCGCGGTGGCGATACTGGCGTTTGTCGTATGGGCATTGGTGGGTCCGCAGCCGCGCATGGCCCACGCGCTGATCGCGGCCGTGTCGGTGCTGGTGATCGCCTGTCCTTGCGCGTTGGGTCTGGCCACACCGATTTCGATCATGGTAGCCAGCGGGCAGGGTGCCCAGCGCGGCGTGTTGTTCAAAGACGCCAGCGCGATCGAGGCGCTGCGCAACATCGACACCTTGGTGGTCGACAAGACCGGCACCCTGACCGCGGGCAAGCCGGCCCTGACCGAGGTGGTGAGCCTCGATGGCAGCCCCAGGGCGTCGCTGCTGGCACTTGCTGCGGCGTTGGAACGTCCCAGCGAGCATCCGGTGGCTCGGGCCATCGTCAACGCCGCAGAGGCGGAACAACTCACTCTTGCCGAGGCCAGCGGGTTCCGTTCGCTGACCGGCCGCGGGGTCACGGCGGATGTTGGCGACAAGTCATTGGCATTGGGTAATGCGGCCTTGCTGAAGGAGCTCAACGTGCCGATCGGCAACGATACCGATCACCGTGCCGAGCAGTTGCGGGAAGGCGGCGCCACGGTGATGTTCATGGCGGTCGACCGCGTGCTGGTCGCCTTGCTGGTGGTGGCTGATCGGATCAAGTCGGGCACGCCGGCGGCGATCAAGGCGCTGCATGAAACGGGCATGGATATCGTGATGCTGACCGGTGACAACGCCACCAGCGCGCGCTTCGTGGCGCGGGAGCTTGGCATCGACACCGTCCACGCCGATGTATCGCCGGCAGACAAGGCGGCGGTAGTGAACGCGTTGCGTGCCGAAGGGCGGCAGGTGGCGATGGCCGGCGACGGCATCAACGACGCACCGGCGCTGGTCGCCGCCGACATCGGGATCGCCATGGGCGGGGGCACGGATGTGGCGATGGAAAGCGCCCAGGTGACTTTGGTCAAGGGCGATCTCGGTGCCATCCTGCGTGCGCGCAAACTGTCACAGGCGACGGTGCGCAACATTCACCAGAACCTGTTCTTTGCCTTCGTCTACAACGCCATCGGCGTGCCGCTGGCGGCCGGTGTGCTGTATCCGTGGTTCGGTATCACCTTGTCACCGATGATTGCGGCGCTGGCGATGAGTCTGAGTTCGGTGTCGGTGGTAAGCAACGCGCTGCGGCTGCGCAATGTTGAGCTGTGAGAGTAGCTCGATGCATGACTCTCCTGTGGGAGCGGCTTCAGCCGCGATGCCTTTGATG
>JALYXN010000439.1 GCA_030947085.1 Pseudomonadota bacterium
AAAGCGAAGCTTACGCCTGGATTGCATCCGGCTCGACCATGCGATAACCAATGCCGTGCCGGGTGTGGATCAACGGCGTCGCAAACGGCTTGTCGATGGCTGCACGCAGCCCATGAATATGCACGCGCAGCGAATCGCTGTCGGGCAGTTCCTCGCCCCACACGCGCTGCTCCAGATCTTGCCGGGTCACCACCGACGGGCTGGCCTCCATCAGCGCTTGCAGCAACTTCAGGCCGATCGGGTTGAGCTGGATCGACTTGCCCTCGCGATTCACGGTCAGCGTGTCGAGGTTGAAGGTGAGGTCGGCGACTTTGAGCACCCGGCTCTGCGGACCCTTGCCGCGACGCGCCAGCACTTCCAGCCGCGCGGCCAGTTCCTGCAGCGCAAATGGCTTGGTCATGTAGTCGTCGGCACCGGATTCGAAACCGGTCAGCTTCTGCTCCAACGCGTCGCGCGCGGTGAGCATCAGGATCGGGGTCTGCTTGTGGGCTTCGTGGCGCAGCTTGCGCGCCACCTCCAACCCATCCATGCCGGGCAAGGTGAGATCGAGCACGATCACGTCGAAATCGTGCACCACGGCCAGATGAAGGCCGGTGACGCCGTCGCCTGCGAAATCGACCACGTTGCCGCGGTCCTCAAGATAATCGCCGATGTTGGTGGCGATATCGCTGTTGTCTTCGATCACAAGAACGCGCATGTATCACTCCTACAGCCGGCGCACGGGGCGGCTGATATCCAAGCTTAACAAGCTTGGGGCAAGGGAAGAGCGCCGGCTCGCTCGCGAAGCTGAACGCTCCGGCTCGCAGGCAAAGAAAAAGGCCCAGATACGCGACTCGCCGTCGCCCACCTGGGCCCAAATTACCGCCCCGATACCATCATCTGCCTTCACTGGCCCCAACGGCCCACGTGCCACGCAAACAACAGTCATCGACTTATAAGCGCTGGCTGGTTAGCAGGTGGTTAACCCGCTTTCATGCCTTGGCGGGTTTGCGCCGAGGGCGGACATCGATGGCGGCGATCGGCGATTGGGCTTCGAGCAGATCCATGATGGCGCCCGCCACGTCGACGCCAGTGGCCGCTTCGATGCCTTCCAGCCCCGGCGAAGCGTTGACTTCCAGCAACAACGGGCCGCGATTGGAGCGCAACAGGTCGACACCGGCGATGCCCAGGCCCAGCGCCGCCGCCGCCCGCACCGCAATCCGCTTTTCATCGGCACTGAGAATCGCGGCCACGGCCCGGCCACCGCGGTGCAGGTTGGCGCGGAATTCACCCGGGCTGGCATCGCGCTGCATCGCGGCCACCACCTTTTTGCCGACCACGAAACAGCGGATATCGCTGCCGTTGGCCTCGGCGATGAACTCCTGCACCAGAAAGTTGGCGTACAGGCCCCGGAACGCCTCGATCACGCTCTGCGACGAACTGCGCTTCTCCGCCAGCACCACGCCGGTACCCTGGCTGCCCTCGTTGAGCTTGATGACATGCGGCGGGTCACCCAGCAAGGCCAGCACATCGGCGGTGTCATCGGGATTGTCACCGAATACTGTCACCGGCATGTCGATGCCCTGCGACGCCAGAATCTGCAGGCAGCGCAGCTTGTCACGCGCGCGCAGCACGGCGTCGGATGGATTGGGCGTGTAGATCCCCATCATTTCCAGCTGCCGCAGCACGGCGGTGCCATAAAACGTGCTGGTGGTGCCGATACGGGGAATCACCGCATCGATGTCGCGTACGTCCTTGCCCTTGTAGCGGATCGCCACCTCGCCTGGGGCGATGCGCACATAGCAGCGCAGCGGATCGAGCACACGCACCACATGACCGCGCACACGCGCAGCCTCGACCAGTCGCTTGGTCGAATACAGACGGGTGTTTCGCGACAGAATCGCAATCTTCATACGGGGCCGCCAGGAAAATGTCGTCAGGAAATCGGTGAGATCAGCCCCCGGCCAGTGGCCGCAGTAGCTGGGTGTAAGAGCGTGCTGGATCTACCGCAAAGTGACCGCTTACCGCGGTGCGACCCAGCAGCATGGGAAACAGCATATGCCGACGGTCAGTAAGATTGACGTCAACGCCGAATCGCCGCCCGGCCAGCTCCACGTCCGTGCGGATAAACCAGCGCTCCGTGCGGCGACCACCGGTATCGATCACCACTCGTCGATCCAGCGCTGGCGCCTCGCAGCACACGTCCAGCGGATGGCGTCGGTCAACATACACAGCAAAACGAAGCCAGAGCACGCCTTCGCGCTGAAATTCCTCGATGGTGTCGACATGCAGCGAACTGCTCCGCGCCCCGGTATCGAGCTTGGCCTTGAGCATGCCGATGCCCAGTTGCGGCAACGCCAGCCGCTCCCGCCAACCGAGGGTTATCAGGTCCGCCATATGCGTTCGGGAGGGTTCGGGGGGATGGAGCGGGTGAAGGGAATCGAACCCTCGTCAGTAGCTTGGGAAGCTACAGCTCTACCATTGAGCTACACCCGCGTTGGCTGACGGATGGTAACCCGGGTTTTGTACTGATGGAAAGTGCGCTGTATGGGCTCCCCGCCGTTCATGAGCGCCCGCCCCAAGTAACGCATGTCGGTCCGCTGTGCGCGCTGGTCGGCTGCCGCGGGCAAGCGACCGCCGAACCAGAGCCGGCGCTGGGGGTTCAGCGCCGGGGCAAGGTTTGATGGAAACTCCGGACAGCCGGGTTCGCAGACCCCT
The DNA here is from genome assembly GCA_030947085.1 of Pseudomonadota bacterium. GTDB lineage: Bacteria > Pseudomonadota > Gammaproteobacteria > Xanthomonadales > Rhodanobacteraceae > Rhodanobacter. The sequence goes on from JALYXN010000439.1 coordinate 2,698, forward strand.
CCGCTACAATCGTGGCATGCAGGCCACGCTAGATGGCCGCCATCCGATTGCGCCGATACCATCCAGCGGCTGCCCGCGCGGACACCATGGAAACATTGGTTGACTGCTCCCGCGCCACTACACAACACCGAAAGAATTGCATGACCAACGACGACCCGAACGCCCCCGCCGACATGCGGCGCATCCGCAGCTTCGTGCTGCGCGAAGGCCGCATGACGCCGGCACAACAACGTGCCTTCGAGACGCTGTGGTCGCGGTTCGGACTCGATTATCGCGGCGAGACACGTGATCTCCCGGCCACCTTCGGACACAGCTCTCCGTTAGTGCTGGAGATTGGATTCGGCAATGGCGAAGCACTGGCCTGGGCCAGCGAGAACGACCAGGCACGCGACTTTATCGGCGTCGAAGTCCACGGCCCCGGCGTCGGTCGGCTGATGAATGCCCTGGCTGCCCGCGATGCGACCAATGTGCGCGTGTACAAACACGATGCCGTCGAAGTGCTTGAGAACGAGATCGCCGCTGGTTCCCTGGCCGAGGTGCGGATCTGGTTCCCCGACCCGTGGCACAAGAAGCGCCACAACAAACGCCGCATCATCCAGCCCGGATTTGTCGCCATGCTGGCCTCGCGCATGGCCCCGAATGGCTTGTTGCATCTGGCCACCGACTGGCAGGCGTACGCCGAACACATGCTGGAAGTGATGGAAGCAGCCCCCGAGTGGCGCAATGATTTGGGCCCCGGTCAGTACGCGCAAAAGCCGGACTGGCGCATCGAAACCCACTTCGAGCGGCGCGGCCTCAAGCTAGGGCATGGGGTGTGGGACTTGTTGTACCGAAAAGCCTGACCCCACCCCAGCCCTCCCCTACTGCGCAGGGGAGGGAGCAAAGCGCGCGGCCCCACGGTCGGTCAGGAGAGGTGAGGCTTTTGATCTTGCCTGGACGAAGATCAACCCGCCCCAGCCCTCCCCTGCTGCGCAG
>JALYXN010000440.1 GCA_030947085.1 Pseudomonadota bacterium
CGAAACCACCTTCCGGCGACGTACCGACGCTGGTCCGATTCCGTACAGGAAAATTTCCGCTTTTCGGTGAAATTTCCACGTAGCATTACGCACCAGGCCAGGCTTGCAGATTGCGGCGCGTTGCTGCTGGAGTTTCTCGCCGGGGTCGATGAGCTTGGTCCCCGGCTAGGTTGCCTGCTGCTGCAACTACCTCCCCGGCTGACCTGGAACGCCTCGGTCGTCATACCATTTTTTACCCAGCTTCGCCGCCTGCACCAAGGGGCGGTGGCCTGCGAGCCCCGGCATGCCTCGTGGTTTGCCGCCGAGGCGGGCCGAGGGCTGACGATGCATCACATTGCGCGAGTTGCCGCCGATCCGGCGCTGTCGCTGCGCGCCCGCGTGCCGGGAGGTGACCGCCAACTGGAGTACCTGCGGCTGCACGGTTCACCGCGGATGTATTACGACAGCTATACCGACCAGACTATCCGCCGCGTATCCAGTCGCCTGCAACAACTCGCCGCAGCCACCACCCAACGCTGGTGCATCTTCGACAATACCGCCGAGGGATACGCCACCACCAATGCACTGTCCCTGCTGGCCGAGTTGCGGACGTAGGGATCGCTTCACCTTGCGTCGGCACGGCAGTGATCAGAGTGCGCCCAAACTGCGGAGACATCCCGTGCCCGAAGGTCCTTCCATCGTCATCCTGCGAGAACAGGCCGCCGGCTTTGCCGGCAAGGTCATACGCCGGGCCGAAGGCAACGCCAAGATCGACATGACGCGTCTGCAGGGTCAGCGCGTGCAGGCCGTGCGCAGCTTTGGCAAGCAATTCCTGATCGATCTTGGCAGCTTCTCCGTACGGGTCCATCTGTTGATGTTCGGCAGCTACCGCATTGATGAGCGCAAGGACAGCGCGCCGCGGCTCAGCCTCGGCTTCGACCATGGCGAACTGAATTTCTACAGCTGCTCGGTGCGTCTGGTGGAGGGGCGGCTGGCTGACCTCTACGACTGGCGCACCGACATCATGTCTGACGAGTGGGATCCCACACTCGTGCGAAAAATGCTGCGTGCCAAGCCGGACACGCTGGTCTGCGATGCCCTGCTCGATCAGGACGTGTTTTCCGGCGTCGGCAATATCATCAAGAACGAGGTGCTCTACCGCGTCCGGGTACATCCGTTGTCCACCGTTGGTGGCCTGCCCCCGCACAAGCTGCGCCAGCTGGTGGAACGGGCGCGCGTTTATGCGTTCGAGTTCCTGACATGGAAGAAAGCATTCGAGCTGCGCAAGCATTGGCTGGTGCACAATCGCTCGCTTTGCCCACGCCATGACATCCCGCTCAAACGCGCCCATCTGGGCAAGACCCATCGTCGCAGCTTTTATTGCGAGCTGTGCCAGAAGCGCTACGACACCGCCTGACAGATCGTTAAGACCCCCTTCGTAATGGCACAGCTCAATCTCTTCGATCAGGGTCCGCACGTGTTGCTGGACGATGCCAGTGGACGCATCGTGCTGACACCCGGAGTGGTCCCGCCAGACCTGGCAGCATGCTGGTTCGCGTCGTTGCGTGACGACGTGCCCTGGAAGGAAGGGCGACGACTGATGTACGAGCGCGAAGTAGACGTGCCACGACTGCGCGCGCATTACCGTCTGGATGATGCGGACCTGCCGCCGCTGCTTCGTGATGCGCTGATGGCGGTGAACACGGTGGTCGACACGCCCTTCGACAGCATCGGTCTCAACCTCTACCGCGACCATCGCGACAGCGTGGCTCCGCACAACGACAAGCTCGACGATCTGCAGTGCGGCCAGCCGATCGCCCTCCTCTCGCTGGGCGCCACACGACGCATGACCATCCGTGCCAAACAGCTGCCACGGCGGGTGCTGCGTGTCGATCTTGAGGCCGGTAGCGTCTTGTGCATGAGTTGGAAGACGCAACGGCACTACGACCACGCCATACCCAAGCAGCGCGAATTCTCCGAGCCGCGCATCAGCCTCGCCTTTCGTGTGCGGCGGCGCCTTGCCAGTCCGTTTCAGGCATGAAGGAAATCAGCTGATTCATGTCACCATCCCGCTCGGACACCAGCCTCTGTTCCGGCGCACGGCTTTCCTAGCGGTCATTTTATGTGATGACGCTCTAGACATTGTCCTCACCTTGCTTCGAGAAAACGCAGGGCAGACTGGCGCCCACTTATCTGGAGAGCCATCCATGCATGCTCTGAAATTTGATCCCTTGCTGGAGGCCGAAGACGCTTTTTCAAGCTACATCGAGCAGGAAGATTTTCCCTGCCTCGCCGCCAAAACAGCCATTGCGCGGGATCGCGTCACGTTTTTTCACGGCAGCTCGATCGAGTGCCCCGCCCACGACCGCGCCCTGCTCGCCGCGCTCATCGATTTCGCACAACCGTCGGACAGTGAGTCCCCGTTCCGCAGCTTCGCCGCCTTGTTTCCGACCAGCGTCAGCAAGACACCGCAGGAATTTGAGAGCGCTCTGTGGCAACAACTGCAGCGGCTACACGATCTCGATGTGCTGCAATCACCGTGGGACAAGACAGTATCGTGTGATCCTGGTTCCCCCAATTTCAGCATGAGCCTGGGTGGCCACGCGTTCTATGTGGTGGGG
>JALYXN010000475.1 GCA_030947085.1 Pseudomonadota bacterium
TGCCGCGGGTTGCGCAGCACGGCGATGAATTCGGGCAGGCGCCGCGTCACCGCCAGCAGTGCCAGGCAGAGCAGCAACGACCAGATCACGCGATGGGCCACGATTTCCAGCGCGGGTGCGAAGTCCAGCTGCACGAAGTAGAGCGGGAAAACGCCCCACAGCGTATAGCAGGTGATACCGAACAGCAGGCCGGAGCGAGAGGTTTCGGATGCGGGGGGATGCTGGCTCACGACAGGACTCACTGGATGGGGCAACCGCAAGTGACGGGATGCCCGGAAAAAACGACGCCCGCACAAGGCGGGCGTCGTTTTGGGTGATGCCGGGAAGCTGCCCGACGGTCATCACTCGAGGTCAGATCATTCCACGTCGAGGAACGAACGCAGCTGCTCGGAACGGCTCGGATGACGCAGCTTGCGCAATGCCTTGGCCTCGATCTGGCGGATGCGTTCGCGGGTCACGTCGAACTGTTTGCCCACCTCCTCCAGCGTGTGATCGGTATTCAAGTCAATACCGAAGCGCATGCGCAGCACCTTGGCTTCCCGCGGGGTCAGTCCACCGAGCACATCGCGCACGGTTTCCATCAGGCCGGTTTCGGTAGCCGAATCGATCGGTGAGCTGGCGTTGCCGTCCTCGATGAAGTCACCCAGATGCGAATCCTCGTCGTCGCCGATCGGGGTTTCCATCGAGATCGGCTCCTTGGCGATCTTCAGCACCTTGCGGATCTTGTCCTCGGGCATCTCCATTTCCTTGGCCAGCTCTTCCGGTGTGGCCTCGCGGCCGAATTGCTGGAGCATCTGGCGGGAAATGCGGTTGAGCTTGTTGATCGTCTCGATCATGTGCACCGGAATACGGATGGTGCGTGCCTGATCGGCGATCGAGCGGGTGATGGCTTGGCGAATCCACCACGTCGCGTAGGTCGAGAACTTGTAGCCGCGGCGGTACTCGAACTTGTCCACCGCCTTCATCAGGCCGATGTTGCCCTCCTGGATCAGATCCAGAAACTGCAGGCCGCGGTTGGTGTACTTCTTGGCGATCGAGATCACCAGGCGCAGGTTGGCCTCGACCATTTCCTTCTTGGCGCGACGCGCACGCGCCTCACCGCTGGCCATGGCGCGGTTGATGTCCTTGATGTCGATCAGCGGCAGGAACAGCTTGCGCTCGATGCTGGCCAGTTTCTCCTGCTCGGCATCGATCGCCTCGCGATGGGTCTTGACGTTGGCCGACCATTTCTGGCGCTTGCGGCCCAGTTCAGCGGCCCACTCCAGATTGCCTTCGTTGCTGGGAAAGGTCTTGATGAACTCGCCCTTGGGCATCTTCACCTGTTTGACGAAGATATCCATCAGCACGCGCTCGTGATGGCGGATGTTGCCCACCACTTCACGCAGCTTGCGCACGAAACCGTCGATCAGCGCGGACGGCAGCTTGAGCTTGAGGAACTCTTCGGCCATCTGGTCGCGCAGCTTGACGATCTTCTTGTCAGTGATGCTGCCGGCCTTGGGGGCCGCTTTCTGGAACTTGGTGTAGTACTCGCGCAGCAACTCGAAGCGGCGCTTGACCTCTTCCGGATCCGGGCCGGTCGGGCCGGCTTCTTCCTCTTCGTCATCGCTGTCGTCATCGCCATCGGACTCGTCGTTCGGATCGGGTTCCGGCGCCAGCGCTGCGGCGGCCTCTTTCTCCTTGCGGGCGAGATCGGCGGCTTCTTCCAGATCGAGGAAGCCGGCCAGGATTTCACTGAGGCGGCGCTTGCCGTCCAGATGCTGGTCGTATTCCTCCAGCAGCAGCTCGATGGTGAGCGGGAAGCTGGCCAGCGCCGTCTGCACCTGGCCGAGGCCTTCCTCGATGCGCTTGGCAATAACGATTTCGCCTTCGCGGGTCAGCAGCTCGACCGTGCCCATTTCACGCATGTACATGCGCACCGGGTCGGTCGTGCGGCCTACCTCAGCGTCGACGGCCGACAACAGCGCGACAGCTTCCTCGGCCGCGGAATCGTCGTCATTGGAGTTGTTGCCCGGGGCCGCGCCATCGGAGATGGTGTCGGTATCCGGCGCAGCGTCATGCACTTCGATGCCGACGCCCTTGAGCACCGCCATGATGTCTTCGATCTGTTCCGGATCGACCACATCGTCGGGCAGGTGATCGTTGATCTCGGCATAGGTCAGATAACCCTGCTCCAGACCCTTGGCAATGAGCGCCTTGATTTCCAACTGTTGCTCGTGGGGAGCTTTGATGTTCATTAATTACCCGACCGCCGAAGGCTGCAAGAACCGGACATTATAGCGATATGCTGCTTTTTTCGCCAGTTTTCAAGTGAAAAGATACTGTTCAACGACACGCAAAAATCGCGCCAAATCCGCTATTTTGGCCAACATTGGGATGTTGACGCACCACGCGTGGTTGATCGCTGTGCCTCAGCCGGTGTCAAGCCAGAAAGTGACCGGCCCGTCGTTCACCAGCTGGATCTTCATATGGGCACCAAAGCGACCGGTTTCCACCCCCGGGTGTGCAGCGCGGGCCAGTTCGAGCAGGCGCTGAAACCAGATTCGGCCGTGCTCCGGGGGTGCGGCGCGGGTAAAACTGGGACGCATGCCGGAGCGGGTGTCCGCCGCCAGGGTGAATTGACTGACCAGCAGCAGTTCGCCACCAATATCGACCAGCGAGCGGTTCATCTTGCCGGCATCGTCGGCAAACACGCGGTAGCCCAGCAGCCGTTCCAGCATGCGCCGCGTCTGTGTTTCACCATCATCGGGCTGAACTGCCACCAGCGCCAGCAGGCCGGCGCCGATGCTGCCGACGACCGTGTCATCGACATCGACACGGGCAGAGAGTACGCGCTGGATCAGGGCAATCATGGCGTCACGAGTGCGGTGGTAGGGTCCAGCTTACGGCGCGATCCGGGCAGAGGAAAGCACCGTGCGCGGCCGTGTATCGGTGTACCGGCGTCGCTCCCGTAGACTGCGCGCATGCGTGCCGATATGTATCTCATCTATCTTCTCTTGCGCCTGCTGGCGTTGCTGCCCTTGCGCGCCCTGCACGGACTCGGCGCCGGGCTCGGCCGATTATTGCTGTGGCGTCGCGGTCGCATGGTGCACAACACGGCGGTGAATCTTCGGATTGTCCGACCGGAACTGGATGACGCTGGCCAGGCCAGCCTGCTGCGCGAGGCGTTGACCGAGAGCGGAAAATCCGCTTGCGAGATCGTCAAGGTCTGGGGCGCGGGCGCGGAGCGTTCGCTGGAGTTGGTGCGCGAGGTGCGTGGTGAGGCTTTGCTGGATGAAGCGCTGGCGGCCGGCAACGGGGTCATCATCGCCGCGCCGCATCTGGGCTGCTGGGAGCTACTGAATTACTGGCTGTGCCGCAGAACGCCGATGGCCATTCTGTATCGGCCGCCGCGCATCGCAGCGATCGAGGGCTTGCTGCGCAAGGTGCGCGGCGACCTGGCGCCCGAGCAGATTCGTGCCGATGGGGCCGGCGTGCGGGCCCTGTACAAGCGGCTGGCGGCCGGCGGCACCGTCGGCATCCTGCCCGATCAGAAGCCCCGCGCGGGCGAGGGTCGGATCGCGCCGTTCTTCGGGCGCGAGGCATTGACGATGGTCTTGCTTCCGCGTCTGGCGGCGCGGACCGGGGCGACGGTGCTGTTCGCGTTTGCCGAGCGGCTGCCGCACGGTGAAGGCTATCGCCTCCATCTGCTGCCGGCTCCCACGGGAATCACCGACGCCGACCCGAATGTCGCCTGCGCGGCATTGAACCGTGGGGTGCAGAACTGCGTCGAGCTGGGGTTTGCGCAGTATCAGTGGCAGTACAAGCGCTTTTCGGCCAACGGCCTGGTCAGCCCGTACGACAACGAGAGCGCGTAGGAAATTCCATGTTGCCGGTCAAGTGATCTGGGGCTTATGCACCGCCAATATCCTCCCGCCAATCGGAGTGCTACTGATGTTGTGGGAGCGGCTTCAGCCGCGATGCTCTTCGTTGCGGCATCAGAGCAGAAG
>JALYXN010000483.1 GCA_030947085.1 Pseudomonadota bacterium
TGACCATCGATCAGGCCGAGGCGTTGCTGGTACGGCGCTCGCTGGAACGGCATGAGGGCAATCTGCAGCACGCGGCCGATGCGCTGGGACTTACCCGACAGACGCTTTATCGACGCATGGAAAAGCACGGCCTACGCGATGGGTCGTCCGGCGATGGCGGCTGAGCATGGCGATTGATTCCGCCGCCGCACCGGGGCGAAGACGCCGTGGCCAGATGCCCGCGTTCGAACATCGCGTGCTGCTGGGCAGCTGGATGGTGGCGTCGCCCGCGCTTGCGGCGCTCGGGTTTTTAATGCTGACCGGTGTGCCCGACCGCACGATGGCTTGGGCGCTGGCGATCGCGGTGATCGTGATCACCGCATTGGTCGCACGCTGGCAGCACCGGCGCGTGGTGTATCCGTTGTTCACCCTCGCGGGCCTGCTCGAAGCCCTGCGCGAGGGCGACTACAGCATGCGCGGCGTGCAGGGCCACGTGCTGGGCGATGCCATCTACGACGTCAATGCGCTGGCCGATCGCCTGCAGCAGGAGCGCCTGCATTTCGAGGACTCCTCACGCCTGCTGGGCAAGACGCTGGCGGCGCTGGACAGTGCCGTGCTGGTGTTCGATCACGAGGCCCGGCTGCGGTTGCTCAATCCCGCCGCCGCACGCTTGTTGAACACCGATCGGCAAGGCGCCCTGGGTCGACGGCCGGGCGAGTTCGGGCTGGACGTGTTGCTGGCTGCGTCAGCTTCGGGCGTGGTGACCCACAAGTTTCCCGGCCGCCACGGTCGCTTCGACGTCCGCCACGCGCCGTTACGCAACGAGGGCCGAAGCGGTCGGCTGCTGGTGATCAGCGACGTCGGACGCGTGCTGCGCGAGGAAGAACGCCTGGCCTGGCAGCGGCTGTTGCGCGTGCTCGGTCACGAGGTCAACAACTCGCTGGCCTCGATCCATTCGCTGGCCGGCACCGTGGCGACTTTGATCGGTCGCAACCCGCTGGCGGATGACTGGCGTGAGGATTCGCGTAACGGTTTGCAGGTCATCGGCAATCGCGCCGAATCGCTGGCGCGCTTTCTTGCTGGCTACAGCCGCCTTGCCGCACTGCCGCCACCGCGGCGTCGCACGCTCGATCTGGCCGGGCTGGTACGTGCCGTAGCGCAGCTGGAACAACGCATGCCGGTGGAAGTGGTCGAGGGTGGGGCGCTGTTGATCCAGGCCGATTCCGACCAGATCGAACAGGCGTTGATCAACCTGCTGCACAACGCCGTCGAAGCCAGCCTGCCCGAAGCCGGCAAGGTGCAATTGCGCTGGCGTGCGGAAGGCGATCGGGCCGTCATCGAGGTCACCGATGAAGGCCTCGGCCTGCCCGGCAGCGACAACCTGTTCGTACCGTTCTTCACCACCAAACCCGGCGGCTCCGGCATCGGTCTGGCGCTGGTGCGGCAGATCGCCGAAGCCCATGACGGCGGCGTCAGCCTGTCGGGGCGTGATGACGGAAAGGGCGCCATAGCGCAACTGTGGTTGCCGCTGCAGGTTTGAAGGGTGGGCTTAACTGTGGGCTGGAAATGTAGGAGCGGCTTCAGCCGCGATGCTCTTCGTTGCGGCATCCAGAAAAAAGCATCGCGACTGAAGTCGCTCCCACAAAGTCGCTCGCAGAGGCTGTACCGGGCGGCTTCGGCTTGCATACTCTTGCGCGCCGCTGTGGTTGCCGTTGCAGGCCGGGGTGTTGGCTTTACCTGTGGGAGCGGCTTCAGCCGCGATGCTCTTGCTACTCAATCCAGAAAAAAGCATCGCGACTGAAGTCGCTCCCACAAAGTCGCTCGCAGAGGCTGTGTTGAGCGGCTTCCCAGATACTTTCTTGCACAGCGGTGATTGCCATTGCAGCATTGGGGTGTTGGCTTCACCTGTAGGAGCGGCTTCAGCCGCGATGCTCTTGCTGTCCCATCCAGAAAAAAGCATCGCGACTGAAGTCGCTCCTACAGGATGTTGTCGCCCGCCGACGCACGCTGTAGCGCCGCGATCCGTTCGGCGCGCGCCAGCTTCTTCCACGCGATCTCCAGTCGCAACGCGTCGCCGTGTCCGGCCACCCACACCCAGCCCAGCAACTGTCGCGGAGGATTGGAGCGGGTAAATCGCGCGCCTTTGCCGCTGAGGTGTTTCGCATAGCGTTGCTCGGGATCGCGCGCGATACCGGTGTAGACGCGGCCGTCGGCACACTCCAGCAAATACACTGCCCACGCCTTCGCGTCGGGTGCATCGCTCATGCAGCTACGCCCATTCAATCAGTCCCTCGATCTCGCACAGTTGCTTCCATGATGGGCGTTGCTTCAAGCGTGTCGCCAGCGCATCCAGATGCGGCCAGTTGGTCGCCGTGCGCGGCATATTGCGTGACCAGCGCATCAGCATCAGAGCGTAAAGATCCACCACGCTGAAGTCTTCGCCGAGCAGGTAAGGACCGTGCGTGGCAAGGTGGGTGTTGATGCGGGACCAGCACGCCTCGATGCCGATTCGCGCCGCCTCCTTGATGCTTTGGCTGGCCTCGGGCAGATCGTCGTCGGCATAGAACCACTGTCGGAAACGCGGTTGCAGCGAATTGGCCAGGAAGAACATCCATTGCAGGTAATCGGCGCGTGCGGCAGTGCCCGGTACCGGCGCCAGCGCGGCCTCGGGATGGCGCTCGACCAGCAGCATCGCCAGCGACGCCGCCTCGCCGTGCGGCACGCCGTCAACGACCAGGGTGGGGACCACGCCATTCGGGTTGAGGGCGAGGTAGGCCACGCTGCGCTGCTCACCGGCCTCAAGATCCACTCGTTCCAGAGTGTGCGGCATGCCGCACTCGAGTAGCGACTGATGCACCACCATGCTGGCAGTACCGGGGCTGTAATAAAGCGTATACATGGCGGCCGATCCGGGTGGAGGTGCAGCGATGATAACCAGGCGGCGATGGATGTCGTCGAGACTTTTTGGCCTTGCCCTCATGCGAACGGTGTCCTGGCTTCCGCCGGTACGGCGCGTGGCACCATTAATCCTCTTGTTAAACAGCCGTTTATTTCACCTGATTGAAGTGAAATGTGTGGATTTTCACCTGTCTTGACGGGTATGGTTACGCGCAACCGAGGCCGGAACCGCATGCGTATCGAATTCCCTTGTTTTCACACTGGACGCGGCTGGCTTCATCGCATCGCCGTGGTTCTGTTGTTGCTTGGCGGTGTAACGCAGACGGCGCAAGCCGTGGATGCGTCGCTGGTGCTGGACGCCTCGACCGGTACGGTGCTCAGCGAGAAGCATGCGGATGCGCTCAATCATCCGGCCTCGCTGACCAAGATGATGACGATCTATCTCACTTTCCGTGCGCTGCGCGATGGACGAATCACGCTCGACCAGCAACTCCCTGTGTCCAGTCATGCGGCGAACATGGCACCGACCAAGCTTGGCCTGCGCGCGGGCCAGACCATTTCAGTGCGCAATTGCCTTTTGGGCATGGTGACCAAATCAGCAAATGACGCCGCCACGGTGGTGGCGGAGAAGCTGGGTGGAACGGAGGCTCACTTCGTGGCGGCAATGAATGCGCAAGGGCTCTTGCTAGGCATGTCGCATACCCGATTTGCCAGCGCCTCGGGCCTGCCGCATCCAGGTGACAGCACGACCGCGCGTGACATAAGCCGGCTGGCACTGGCGCTTTATCGGGACTTTCCGGATCGGGTGCCGATGTTCGCGACGCGCGAATTCACCTTTCAGGGCCGGACGGTACGCGGTCACAACCATTTGATGGACCGTTATCCTGGCATGGACGGGCTGAAAACGGGCTACACCGCGGCAGCCGGCTTCAATCTCGCGTCCACTGCCGTGCGCGACGGCCATCGGCTGTTTGGCGTGGTGCTGCACGGAGACTCGGCACGGGCGCGTGACGATCTGATGGCAAGTCTGCTCGACGAAGGCTTCGAGCAACGCCAAGGTTCACCGGTGCTGGTTGCCGCGGTGGGCAAGCGGGCCCATCGCAGCGTGCTGGCCGCGCTGTCGCCGATTGGCACCGCCGAAGCCGAAGTGGTGCCTGTCGTGAGGCACCACCGGAAGTCGGTCAGGCACATCGCCAGCAAGCGCTCAAAAGCGAGAACCCATTTAGCTACTGCCACCCATTCGAAGCGGCATCGTAAGACACAGCTGGCCGGCGTGGCAACGAGGGCGTCGCGGTGTGGAAAAAGCGGCGCAGCGGTACATACGTGTGTCAGCCAGGTCCATGCGCACAGGGTGCGGCATCCTGTAAAGCTTGCGCACCGCGACGTCTAGCCA
>JALYXN010000495.1 GCA_030947085.1 Pseudomonadota bacterium
CCTAGTCCCGAGACCGCGCCGGTAATACCTACCATCTGCAGAAAATTTCGCCGACTGAGCGAGGTGTCGGTCACGCTGATGAACCCAGGGGCCGGAATGTCTTCAGGCTTTTTCTCTGACATGAGGGAAGCTCCGCGAGCGACGTGCCGTGAGGAAAGCCAGCCGATCAGCTTGACCGCTGGCCGAACAGATGAATAGACCAAGCTTACGCCGGAAATCGTCAAGAGTGAGTCGAATGCAGGTAGGGGCAGCAAAGCGGAGGCGTTCGTCCGCGGCTGATGCGTAGGCTGGCGATGCTTTTGCCCTGATCCTGCAACGAAGAGCATCGCGACTGAAGTCGCTCCCACAACATCAGTAGCATCCCGATTCGCGTGGAGAATATCGGCGGTGTAGGCGCCCGCATCGCGGGCGATGCTCGTCAGGCACTTGTGGGAGCGGCTTCAGCCGCGATGCTTCTGATCTGATTTTGCAACGAAGAGCATCGCGACTGAAGTCGCTCCTACGGGTCGCTCGTCCAGGGCTTTCGGGATGATCGAGAAGGCATCGGACGGCGGCATTTACCTGGCGATCAAGCCGACGACGGCACCGGGTGCGGGATCTGCGTGACATCAGCCGGAGGCCGGTTTCAACATCAGCGTGTAAATCGCTTTGCCGGGCAATAGCGGGGTAGGTCGGCCCTGGGCCCAGTCCTTCTGTCCGGCACCGAAGTAGGGCGAGAGCGGGTTGTCACTCTGGCCGCCGGGCATTTCCAGAATGCCCTGCTCCTCGTGCCCCGGCGACACGTCGAAACGTTCCGAGGCACCGAAGCTGGGGCCGGCGACGCGTGGCATGTGGTTGTCGCCGGCTTGCGGCTCGCTGGGCATGTCGATGAAGCGGGCCAGCCAGCCGGGCAGGGCCGGCGACAGCGGGTGGTTGATTCGGCTGCGATTGTGTTCGCCCCAGCGGCGAGCGGCCAGGCCGCCCGGCAGATTGCCGAGTTCGCTGGCGACCTGGCCGGCGGCGTGGACCAGCAAAGCATGCCAGTCGGCGTATTTTGGATCCAGCAGCTGCGGCGGCTGTCGGCGAATCATGGTCCAAACCGCCGCCTCGGTACTGCTTTCGCCCGGCCAGCTGAAATCGCCGAACTGATTTTTTACGCGAGCGGCGAAGGGTGCCAGCGCGGCTTCGCTGACCTGGGTGCGGAACGCGCGCACCAGGCGATAGTCGACACTTTCCACCGAGGCGCGACCGCGCCATGCGCCGGTGAGCTGTCGCAGTGATTTCAGCGCTGGGTCGGTGGTGTTCTTCAGCGTGTCCTGCAGCAGCTTCTGCCATCGCGACAACAGCAGCGCGCGATCATCAAGCTGGATGTCAAGCAGGTTGCCGGGAGTGAAGCTGGCGCGCGCACGCAGGTCGTCGCGAATCTGCTGAGCGCGGGCGCCGAGATCATGGCCACAATTGCCCAGCAATTTCAATCCGGCCCCATCGATGGTCCGGTTGTTGGCCGTCCATAGTCGGCCGCCGACGGGGTTCTCGATACGGGGATAGTGCGAAGGCGTGGCCCAGCCCTGCCAGTCCGTATCCGGCTTGCTGCCATCGCGGGGCAACAGGGGGTTGCCAGCTGAGCGGACGGGAATACTGTTACCGGCTATCGTCCAGCCGATGTGTCCCGCGCTGTCGGCCACCAGCATGTTCTGTGGCGGTATGCCCAACTGCGGCGCCAGATCCAGTGCGCCGTCGACATCCGGCGTCTGCTCCAGCTGCATCAGCGTCAGGTTGTAGGCGCGGGGCCGGTCGGCGATCCACTGCAGCGCCAGCGGCGTGCCGTCGGTGTCCTTGCCCATGATCGGGCCCCAGCGGGTGTCTTCCACTTTGAGCACGGTATCGGGCTGACCCTTGACCTTGATGTGTTCGTCGTGAAGGTCGATATCGGCCCAGCCGTCGGGCACCTTGTAGCGTGCCGGGTTGGCTGGGTCGCGCTGCACGCGCACCCAGTCCGCCCAATCGCCGTAGCTGTTGGTGAAGCCCCAGGCGATCTGTCCGTTCGAGCCCACCACCAGCGCCGGTGTGCCCGGCAGGCTGACGCCGTTGACGTCGCGCTGGCCGTTGGGTGCGGCCGGATCGGGATAACGCAGGCGCGTGCGGAACCAGATGTTCGGCACCCGCAGCCCCAGGTGCATGTCGTTGGCCAGCATGCCGGCGCCGGTGCCGGTCAACGCGCCCGAGACAGCAAAGTTGTTGCTGCCGGGTCGCGCCGCGTCGAGCGCCGGTGCCAGCGCCTCGGCCAGTGCGACCGGGTTTTTTTCAGGCGCGAGCTGGTGCAGGTCGAACACCCTGGCGGGAGGAATGACCGGTGAGCGCGACAGGCGGCCGCTCAACGGTGCTTCCCAGTCAGGGTCGGGTGACAACAGGAAATCCACCAGCGAGCCGGGCAACACCGCGCGCATCTGCGCCATGCGCAGTTCGCGTTCGTTGCGGCCATCCTGGTTCAGATCCAGATACATCGCGGCGATCACCAGCATGCTGTCTTCCGAACGCCATGGCTGCGGCTTGCTGCCCAACAGGAGGTATTCCCACGGGCGTACGCGCAGGTCGGCGAGGCCAGCGTTAACGCCATCGCGATAACGGTCCATTTCGTCCCTGTCTTGCGCTGGCATGCGCTTGTACGCGGCTTCGGCCACGGCGCGAAGGCGATGGCGACGGTGGTTGAGATCGAGCTTCAGGGCGGCCGGCCCGACCAGTGCGGACAGCTCGCCCGCCGGCATGCGCCGCATCAAGTCCATTTCGAAGAAGCGCTCCTGCGCGTGCACGTAGCCCAGCGCGTAGCTGAGGTCGCTGCGGTGCTTGCCATCGATGGTCACGGTGCCGTTGGCGTCGCGACTGATGCTGACGGCGTCCGTGAGACCGGGCAGCTGGCGTTCGCCTTCCAGTTGCGCGCGGCTGCCGGCCAGCAGCCACCAGGCCGTGGCCGCTGCCAACAGCAACAAGGTCAGCAACACCAGCAGCGCGCCGCCAAGGATTCGTACCGTGCGCTTGGTCATGGCTTGTCGAACACGGTGAAGATCGCCGCGTAAGGTTTGACCAGGAATGCCGGCGCGCCGGCATAGCCCTCGCCGTCGACGTATACCTGCGAAATGCTGCCGTCCAGGTAGAGCGCATCGCGGCAGCCGATTTGGTCGCGAAACAGACGTCCGAAGGTGTGGAAATTCACCGGCGCCTCGCTGACTGCGAAGACCACTTCGGTCGGCGTTTTCGCACACACGCCGCTGCGCCATTTGAGGCTGGACGAATCGTTGATGAATTGTTCGTTGAGCTTGCCGTCGATCAACAACATCGGGCCGGACTGGGTGGCCCAACGTGCGGACTTTCCGGCGGCCTTGAACGCCTCACTGGTGCTCACCGCGGCATGTCCATCCGGATACAGCGCGAACACGCCATTGGGCAGCAGCGAGAAATTGCCCGAGGCTGGGTTGCCGTGGGCGAGATTCAGCGGCACGACGGTCTTGCCGTTCTCGACATACAGGCCGAGCGGTGCGAATTTCTGGTCGTAGATGCCGGCATTGGCGGCAAACAGCAACCGCTGACCGCGTGACTCGCCCCACTGCCGCAGCGCATCGATGCTGGCGAACGGCTGCTGGCTGTTCGGCTCACGCCAGTGCAGGGTCAGCTGCTGGCGTTTCAGATCGAGGTGCACCACGCGATAGTTCTGCCCCTCGAACGCCACGACACGACTGTCCAGCGCCCTGGCCTGGGGCGCGCAGCCGGAGGTGCTGACAAGCCATGCCAGCGGCAATAACAGGTGTCGCATTCGTCCGGCTGAGAAGCGGCGGGAACGACATGGGGCAGATGAGGGCATTCGTCGATGGTCGCCGGCCCGGCGCGCGCGTGCAAGCCCGCCAGGAGAAATTCGCACGGCAACAGCGACATTCGACAGCTGACGTTAAACTCGGGCTTTTCGGTATATCCGTCATGCCCTATACGCCCATCGTGGCCACCCTCGGTTACGTACTTTCGCCCGATCGCAGCGAGGTGCTGATGATCCATCGCAATGCGCGTGCGGACGATCAGCATCTGGGCAAGTACAACGGTCTGGGCGGCAAGATGGAAACCGGCGAAGACATCGCCACCTGCATGCAGCGCGAGATCCTCGAGGAGGCCGGCATCAGCTGCGAATCGATGCGGCTGCGTGGCACTCTCAACTGGCCCGGGTTCGGCAAACAGGGCGAGGACTGGCTCGGCTTCATCTTCGTGATCGACCGCTATGCCGGCAACCCGCTGACTGCCAACCCCGAAGGCACGCTGGAATGGGTGCCACTGGAGCGGCTGATGACGTTACCGATGTGGGAAGGCGATCGTCATTTTTTGCCGCTGGTCTTCGATGCCGATCCGCGCCCGTTCCACGGGGTGATGCCGTACCGCGATGGCCGGATGCAGTCGTGGTCGTATATGCGGCTGTAAGCACGTCAGCGCGCGTACGAGCGACAGCAGGTGCCAGTGCGGAAGGG
>JALYXN010000526.1 GCA_030947085.1 Pseudomonadota bacterium
TTGTAGAGCGCTCGGCTCTCCTACAGGCGTGTGCTGGCAATTGCGGCGAACGCCCCCAACTTGTTGGCCTATGCATATTAGGCGTTGACGATGATTCCCTTTTCCATACTCGATCTGGCCCCGGTCACCGAGGGCAGCGACCCCGCGCAGGCGTTTCGTAACACGCTGGAGCTGGCGCAGCTGGGCGAAAAACTGGGTTACCGGCGTTACTGGCTGGCTGAGCATCACAACATGCCGGGCATCGCCAGCGCCGCAACGGCGGTGCTGATCGGCCACGTTGCCGGTAGCACCTCGACCATCCGCGTCGGCGCTGGTGGCATCATGCTGCCCAATCACGCACCGCTGCAGGTCGCCGAAGCCTTCGGCACGCTGGCGTCGCTGTATCCGGATCGGATCGATCTCGGACTGGGACGAGCGCCGGGTACCGACCAGCCAACCGCGAAGGCCTTGCGCCGCTATTTCGACGGTGCCGACAGCTTCCCACGCGACGTGCTCGAATTGCTTGGCTATTTCAAGCCGGCCACGCCGGGACAAGCCGTTCGCGCCGTGCCCGGCGCGGGCATCGAGGTGCCAGTGTGGCTGCTGGGATCGAGCCTGTTCAGTGCCCAACTTTCCGCCCATCTGGGGTTGCCGTTTGCGTTTGCGTCCCACTTTGCGCCGGACGCGATGGACGAGGCGCTGGCGTTGTACCGGCGCGACTTTCAGCCCTCGGCACGGTTGCAGCAGCCGCATGCGATGCTCGGGCTGAATGTGGTCGGCGCCGACAGTGACGTCGAGGCGCGCCGGCTGTTCACTACCCAGCAGCAAAGTTTCATCAATTTGCGTCGCGGTCGTCCGGGTCTGATTCCGCCGCCGATCGACGATATCGAGTCGTACTGGACACCACCGGAAAAGCTGATGGTGGAGCGAGCGCTGGCGTGTTCCGTAATCGGCGATGTCGGCACGGTCAGCGATGGCATCGCAGCATTCATTTCCCGGCACAAACCCGATGAGGTCCTGGTCACCGCCAACGTCTTCGAGCAGGGCGCGCGACGTCATTCATTCGAGATCGCAGCGGCCGCGCGGGATCGCCTGGCCGCCTGAGGCGTGCTCGCGAGGGGACAGGTGGTCGAGAAAAATGCGGCTGCGGGCGCACATCAGCCATAATCGGCGTTATTCCACGAATTATTGAAGCTCATTAGCGCATGAAGACACCGAAGGGACTGCAGGATCTGATCGACGAGGGTGTGATCGACCAGGTGATGCGGCCATTGAAAAGCGGCAAGGAAGCTGCTGTCTATGTGGTCCGCTCGGGCGAAGACATTCGCTGCGCCAAGGTCTACAAGGACATGGCACAACGCAGCTTCCAGGCACGCGTGCAGTATCAGGAAGGGCGCAAGGTCCGCGGCAGCCGCCAGGCGCGCGCCATGGGCAAGGCGACCAAATTCGGTCGCAAGGAGGCCGAGTCCGCCTGGAAGAACGCCGAGGTCGATGCGCTGTACCAGCTGACCGCCGCCGGTGTGCGCGTGCCCAAACCCTACGGCTATTTCGGCGGCGTGCTGGTGATGGAGCTGGTGACCGATGCGGACGGGCATTCCGCGCCGCGTCTGGGCGAGGTGGATCTATCCGCCGAGACCGCGCGCGAGTACCACCGGTTCCTGATGCAGCAAGTGGCGCGGATGCTTTGCGTAGGCCTGATTCACGGCGATCTGTCCGAGTACAACGTGCTGGTGGGACCGGAGGGCCCGGTGATCATCGATCTGCCGCAGGCTGTGAGTGCCTCGGGCAACAACAATGCACGCACGATGCTGCGGCGCGACGTGGGCAATATCACTATCAGCCTGTCGCGCTGGGCGCCCGAACTGCTGGACACGCATTACGGCGAGGAGATGTGGGCGCTGTTCGAACTGGGCGAGCTGCATCCGGACAGCGAACTGAGCGGGCACTTCGAGTTCGACGAAAGCATCGCCGATGTCGACAGCGTGATGCAGTCGATCATCGATGCGCGAGAAGAAATGATCATTCGCCAACAAGGTCGCGAAGAGGCGGCCGAGCGGGGCGACTGAGAGACGATGTCGTAGGAGCGCACCCTGTGCGCGATGCCTTTGTCGTGTGACCCAAAAGCATCGCGCACAGGGCGCGCTCCTACGTTCTTAACATTATTTTGCGTCGAGCAACTCGACGTCGAATACTAGCGAGGCATTGGGCGGAATGTCGCTGCCAGCACCGCGGGCGCCGTAGCCCAGTGATGGCGGAATCAATAGGGTGCGCTTGCCACCGACCTTCATCCCGGCCACGCCCTGGTCC
>JALYXN010000534.1 GCA_030947085.1 Pseudomonadota bacterium
AGCCTCGTCGCGCGTCGGGTGCTGGCCAGCGCCTCCAGATGCTCGCGCCATCCGGCATTCGCCTCCACCTCGTCGGCACTGACAAAGCCCAGCAAGGTCAGCGCCTCATGCATCTCGTCGGCATCGCGCACCCGCGGCCACGCCTCGTCGCGAACGGCGGCGATGGCCTCTGGATCGAGCCGGCCGAGGTCGCCGGCATCGTCGGCTCGCCAGCGGCGGTTCTGCACCGCCTGGGTACGGCGTTCCTCCAGCGGCGCATCGTCGAGGAAGGCGTAGGGCGCCGCATTGAGTACTTCGGCGGCGAGCGGGCTGGGACCGGTGACGTCGCGGGCGACGATGGCGATCTTGCCGGCTTCGAGATCGCGCAGGATCTGCAGCAGCCCATCGACATCCATCGCTTCGCGCAGACAGTCGTGCATGGTCTGGCGGACCAGTGGGTGATCCGGCACCACCCGCTCGCCGACGATGTTTTCGAGACAGGCGACCTGATCCGGAAACACCGCGGCAAGCAGATCCTCGCTCTTCATCCGCTGCAGCGGCGGCGGGGTCTTCTTGCCCGCGGTGAAGCGCGGCAGGGCCAGCGCTGTCACCGCGTTCGCGCGCCAACGCGCGGGAAACAGCGGCGCGTCGAGCAGCGCCTGAATCAGCACCTGTTCGGCAGTGTTCGAATGCAGGTAATGCGCCACGTCCTCCAGCGGAAAACTGTGGCTGGTCGACAGCGACAGCACGATCGCATTTTCGGTCGCTGCTGCCTGCAGTTCAAAGTTGAACTGACGGCAGAAGCGCTTGCGCAATGCCAAACCCCAGGCGCGATTGATGCGGCTGCCCCACGGTGCATGGATCACCAGCTGGGTGCCGCCCGATTCATCAAAAAAGCGCTCCAGCACCAGCGTCTTCTGGGTGGGAAGCACCCCGAGCGCGGTACGGGCGCGGGCGAGATAGTCGACCAGCTGCTGCGCGGCGGCCGCGTCGAGCCCGAGTTGTGTGGCCAGCCAGTTCACCGCCGCGGGGACACCACCGGTATCGAGCTGCGCGACGATTTCCTCGCGCAGACGCGACACGCCGAACGAGAGTTCGTTGCTGCGCCCCGGTGCTTCGCCGAGCCAGAACGGAATGTTGGGCGGTGCGCCGTGCGCATCCTCCACCCGCAGCCGGTCCCGCTCGACCCGCTGGATCTTGTAGCTGGTGTTGCCCAGCTGGAACACGTCGCCGGCCAGGCTTTCCACCGCGAAGTCTTCATTCACTGAGCCGACGATGATCGACTGCGGCTCGAGCACAACCTTGTAATCTGCACTGTCCGGGATGCTGCCGCCCGAAGTCAGCGCCGTCAGCCGGGCGCTGCGCCGCGCCCGCAACTGCCCGTGCACGGCATCGCGATGGATGTACGCCGCCCGCGGACCGCGCGCGGTGGCGTAGCCCTCGGCAAGCATGCGCACCACCGCGTCGAAATCATCCCGGCTCAGCGTGCGATACGGATAGGCACGGATCACCAGCGCGTACAGTGCGTCTTCGCTCCATTCCTGGCACGCCACTTCGGCCACGATTTGCTGCGCCAGCACGTCCAGCGGCTGCGGCGGCAGGATCAACGTGTCGAGCTCGCCCCGTCGCACGCAATCGAGCAGGGCGGTGCATTCGACCAGGTCGTCACGAGTGGTGGGGAACAGTCGTGCCTTGGGCGTGCCGTCGATGCTGTGGCCGGAACGGCCGGCACGCTGCAGGAAAGCCGCGATCGAACGCGGCGATCCCAACTGGCAGACCAGGTCGATCTCACCGATATCGATGCCCAGCTCGAGTGATGCAGTCGCCACCAGCACCGACAGCTCGCCCCGCTTCAGCCGTCGCTCGGCATCGAGCCGTTGCTCCTTCGCCAGGCTGCCGTGATGCGCTGCCACGGTTTCCTTGCCCAGCCGCTCGGAAAGATGCCGCGCCGCACGCTCGGCCATGCGTCGCGTGTTGACGAAGATCAGCGTGGTGCGATGCGCCTGCACCAGCTGCGCCAGCCGGTTGTAGACCAGCTCCCAACTGTCATTCGACATCACCGCTTCCAGCGGCACCGGCGGTACCTCGATGGCGAGGTCGCGCGGGCGGGCGTGGCCCACATCGATGATCGTCGCTACGCTCCCCGCGCCTCTGGCCGTACTCCCTCCCCTGCTCGCAGGGGAGGGCTGGGGTGGGATGCTGTTCGCCGCCAGATCAAGAGCGTCACCCCCTCCCAACCTCCCCCTGCTCGCAGGGGGAGGAGCGAAATCGGTGCTCTCGCTTTCGACCAGATCGCCGACGTCGATACCGCTGGCCGTACGCCCTCCCCTGCTCGCAGGGGAGGGCTGGGGTGGGGTGCTCTTCGCCCCAGGGTCAAAACCTTCATCCTCTCCTAACCTTTCCCTGCAAGTAGGGGAAGGAGCAAGCGCGGCGCCCTGGGTGCCGACTAAAAAGTCGGCAACCATGGCTATGGGTTTCTGCGTCGCCGACAGACCGATCCGCAGCAGTCGGCGCTGGCACAGCGATTCCAGCCGTTCCAGCGTCAAAGCCAGGTGCGAGCCGCGCTTGCTGCCGGCGATGGCGTGGATTTCGTCGACGATGCCGGAGCGCGTGCCGGCCA
>JALYXN010000560.1 GCA_030947085.1 Pseudomonadota bacterium
ACAGCGATATTGCCTCGGTTCGCGCTGGCGACAGCGCCAGCATCAGCCCCACCGGCATGCAGCCGCTGGCGGGCGAGGTCGACAATGTGTCGGCCATAGTCGATCCGGATACGCGCTCGGTGGTGGCACGCGTGGTGGTCAAGAATCCGGACGAGCTGCTGAAGAAGCAGATGTACGTGCGAGTGAGCATCCAGTCGCAGCAGTCCAGCAGCGGCATCCTGGTGCCCGTGTCGGCGGTGCTGCGTGATGATGAAAACCTTCCGTTTGTGTACGTGGCCCAGGCCGATGGCAGCTTCGCGCGCCGGCGAGTCAGTCTCGGCAGTCGCGTCGGCGATCGCTACGACATTCCGACCGGGTTGCATGCGGGCGATCGCATCGTGGTCGACGGTGCCATCTTCGTCCAGTTCATGCAGAACCAGTGAGGGACGGACCGATGAGCGAGCTCACGCCCCACGATGATTCGCAGCCCTCGCCGCAAGCGGCTCCACACAACGCTTCGCTGATCAATCGCATTGTCGCCGCCTCGCTGGGGCAGCGCTTCATCGTGGTGCTGCTCAGCGCGATGCTCGCCGCCGCCGGCATCTGGGCGCTGCAGCATCTGCCGATGGATGCCTACCCGGACCTGTCGCCGCCGATGGTCAACATCGTCACGCAGTGGCCGGGGCATACCGCCGAGGAAGTGGAACGCCTGATCACGGTACCGGTCGAGCTGGGTCTGAATGATGTGCCCAAGATCACCGCCAAGCGCTCGGTGTCGTTGTACGGCTTGTCAAACGTCACCCTCACGTTTACTGCTGGCACCGACAACTATTTTGCGCGCCAGCAGGTATTCAATCGCCTGCCGGATTTAGGTTTGCCTGATGGCGTGTCGCCGGCGGTATCGCCGCTGACAGCGCCGTCGGGGAAGATCTACCGCTACGTGCTGCAAAGCTCCGATCGCTCGCCGATGGAATTGAAAACCATCGAGGACTGGACGGTGCAGCCGCAGTACCGATCCGTGGCCGGCGTAGCCGACGACTCCGGCTTCGGCGGCGGCAGCATGCAATACCAGGTGCTGCTGGATCCGGCGAAAATCGCCGCGCTGGGCTTGTCCGTGTCGCAGGTGGAAAGCGCGCTGGCGGCCAACAACAGCAACGCTGGCGGCGGCTTCTATTCGCAGGGTGGACAGTTCTACTACGTGCGCAGCGAGGGGCGCGTGGCCACCCTGGCCGACATCGGCAACGTGGTGCTGGAAGTGCACAACGGGATCCCGGTGCTGGTCAAGCATGTCGGTCGCGTGGTCATCGGCACCGCGCCGCGCCTGGGCGAGTTCGGCTACCGGGACCAGAACGACGCGGTCGAAGGCGTGGTGATGGTGCGCAAAGGCGAAAAGACCCAGGAGGTGCTCCAGCGCGTCGAGGCCAAGACCAAGGAGCTCAACGGATCGATCCTGCCGCCGGACGTCAGGATCCACACCTTCTACGACCTCAGCAACCTGATTGCGCAGACCACGAAAGTGGTGGAGGCCAACCTGCTGCGCGGCACGCTGCTGGTGCTGATCGTGTTGGTCTTCTTCCTCTACGACCTGCGTGCTGGTTTGATCGTTGCGGTGACCATTCCGTTGGCCCTGCTGTTCGCATTTTTCTGTCTGGATATGCAGGGTGCATCGGCGAACTTATTGTCGATCGGCGCGGTGGACTTCGGCATCCTGGTCGATGGCGCGATCTTCATGGTGGAAAACATCTTCCGCCAGATCGCGCTGCGCGAGGGCACGCCGCTCAATATCCGGCGGATCATCCAGGACGCCGCCTCCGAAGTGGATCGCCCGCTGTTCTATGCGGTAGCAGTGATCGTGGCGAGCTTCCTGCCGATCTATGCGCTTACCGGCCCGTCCGGCACGCTGTTCAAGCCGATGGCTGACACCATGATCTTCGCCCTGATCGGTTCGCTGATCGTCACCCTGACCTTGTTGCCGGTCCTTTGTGCGATCTTCATGCGCAAGGGCGTGCGCGAGCGACGCAACCGGGCGTTTGAGTGGGTCCAGC
>JALYXN010000331.1 GCA_030947085.1 Pseudomonadota bacterium
GCAGGGGAGGGAGCAAAGCGCGCGGCCTTGTGGCGGGTACCTTCCCCTGCGCAGCAGGGGGAGGTCAGGTGGGGGTGAGGCTTTTGATCGTGGCCCTTGCGAGCACAGCAGGAGGCGGCGGTCCCGCTGTCGCCCGCGACCGGAGAAGAGCCATTTCAACCGAGGTTCGACGCCAACGTGAAGTGATGGTCAGCCGGGGTGCTGCGACATTGCCAGGTGTCAGCGATCTGGTTGGCGTTGTTCCAACAGTGCGCGATGGGCTTGATCGCGCAGGGCGGAGTCCATCCTGACGCCGACGGCGTGCAAGACAGCTAGACTCGCTGCATCCGGCATTCCCCACCGGCTCAGGAGACCGCCCCATGAAAACCATCGTTCGCCCGCTTCGCCAAGCCTTGTTGCTGGCGCTCACCTTGGGCTTTGTGGCGCCGGTGCTGGCGCAATCACAGAAGATCGATCAGCAGGATCTCTATCACTACTGGATACTGCTCAACAGGTCGGTGCAGGCGGATGCGCCCAACAGCGGGTTGAATCTGGACAAGCCCGGCTGCGCAGCGGTGACCTACACCATCGGTTCCGATGGCGTGCCATTCGATGTCCAGGTAGTCAAGGTGGAGCCCAGGAGCGATCTGGGTTCGGTGGCGCTGAGCGCGGTGTCCAATTTTCGCTATGGCCCCTCGTTGAACAACAAGATTCATCAGCCGGTGACCACCTATTACGTGGTCCCGTTCAACGCGCCCGAGGACCCCGCGCAGCGGCAGCAGCTGGTTGACGCCTGCAAGCTGCCTGGTTACGGCGCCTGAAGGCTCGCCGGATACGGGCCCGGGGTCGCCACGTCATGCCGCCAATCTGGCTTATAATTGACCTTTTGAAACGTGCCGCTTCGGTCCCGGGGCGGCTTAACCTTGTGCTGGCGGAGCTCGCCCTCGCACCACGGAGTCGTCATGAGTATTGAAGATCTCGAAAGCATCGCCCTGGCGATGGTCGCGCCCGGCAAGGGCATCATGGCCGCCGACGAGTCGACCAACACCATTACCAAGCGGCTGACGGCTGCGGGTGTGGAGAGCACGGAGGAAAACCGCCGTGCCTATCGCGAGATGTTGTTGACCACGCCGGGTCTGAACGAGCATGTATCCGGTGTGATCCTTTACGACGAAACGCTTCGTCAGGCGACCAAGGACGGCGTGCCGTTTACCACGATCATGAAAAAGGCCGGGATCATTCCCGGGATCAAGGTCGACAAGGGCCCGCAGCCGCTGGCCGGGTTTCCGGGCGATGTCGTCACTGAAGGCCTGGATGGGCTGCGCGCGCGCCTGCAGGAATATGCCCGTCTTGGCGCGCAATTTGCCAAGTGGCGGGCGGTGATCAATATCACCGAAGACAATCCGAGCTCCACCGCGATCGAAGCCAATTGCCATGTGCTGGCGCGTTATGCGGCGCTGTGCCAGGAAGCGGGTCTGGTACCGGTGGTGGAACCGGAAGTGTTGATGGACGGCGATCACAGCATCGATGTGAGCTACGAGGTGCACGAGGCGGTGCTGCGCAGTCTGTTCAATGCGCTGTACGAACAGAATGTGATGCTTGAAGGCACCATCCTGAAGATCAGCATGGTCATCCCGGGCACGGAATCGGATGAGCCGGCTGACATCGAGGAAGTAGCCGAGGCCACCGTACGGGTATTGAAGACCACCGTGCCGGCCTCGTTGCCAGGCATCGTGTTCCTGTCCGGCGGCCAGTCCGACGAGCAGGCGACCGCGCATTTGAATGCCATGAATCAGCTCGGACCGCATCCGTGGCCGCTGAGCTTCTCCTATGGTCGCGCCATGGTGAGCGCGGCGCTGGAGTTGTGGGGCAAGGACATGAAGGGCAACTACGCCCAGGCACAGAAGACCGTACACGCTCGCGCCCGTGACAACGGCCTGGCTGCATTGGGCCAGTGGAAGGGTTGATCGACCCACGTTGATCGACCCACAGCGCTGCCTCAGCAGCGCGCTCCGCGCATAAAAAAGGGCACCTCGCGGCGCCCTTTTTTATTGCTACCCCATCACCATCTCTTGATCAGAAGCGGTATTCGGCGCCGACCGAAACCATGTCGGTGCTGAGGTCGACGTGATCCTTTTTGGCATCGAAGTAGTCGTAGTTGACGCCAAGGCTGACGTTGTTGCTGACGTCATATCCCACACCGGCGCCGGCGTACCAACTGGTGTTATCCAGGCCCTTGCGTACCGGATTCTCGTCGTTGCTCAGGCCGTGGCCCTTCCAGCCGTAAATGCCGGTACGGGCACTGAGGTACCAGTTCGGGCTGACGTTGAAGTGGCCGTTGACGCCCGCGGTCCAACCGTGCAACTCGGACTTCCTGTGCTGGACAACGTCATTGCCGTTGAACACGTTCTTGGCGTGGATGTTGCCGAGGTCGTTGTATCCCACCTCGGCACCGACGGCGACGGCAGGGCTCAAGGCCCAGCGGTAGCCGCCGTTGAGGGCATAACCGGTGGCGCTGTCGTCATAGGCGCCATGATCGATCGAGGTACGGCCTACGTTGCCGTTAACGAACCAGCCGTCGTTGTGGGTCGGGGCGTTCTGGGCGAATACCGCAGGTACGGCAAGCATGCCGGCCGACGTGAAAGCGAGGGCGAACAGAGTCTTTTTAATTTTCATCGGGATATCACTCCTGTGGTCATGGCAGACGGCCCAAGGGGAGAGTGGCCGCTGCTGTACGTGCGCTGCCCAAACCAGGCGGCGACACGTGACCAACTAGATGAGGCAGGCACAATAAAATTCAATACCGCTTAGTTTAGTATTAAGCGAAGGTTAATTCGGCGCGGCATGGCGATCAAAACCATACCGCGCCGCGGTACGTCTCAATCAGAAGCGGTATTCAGCCGTCAGCGAGGCGGAATCACTGCTCAGATCGATCCGGTTCTTCTTGGCGTGGAAATAGTCGTACGACACACCCAGGCTGAAATGCTGATTGAAGTCGTATCCCACGCCAGCACCGGCGTAGAAATCGACTTGGTTCAGGTGATGCCGGTTGATGTCCTGGTTGTTGTAACCGTCACCTTTCCAGCCGTAGACACCGGCCCGTCCATCGACATACAGACCCTGCCAGACATTGATCTTGCCGTTCACGCCGGCGGTCCATCCGCGCAATGCGTTGCGCTGTTTGGTCAGGTTGACATCGTTGCTGTTGAAGACATTGTCGGCCTTGAAATTGCCCAGATCGTTGTAACCAACCTCAAGACCGAGACCCATGTCCTGACCGACCTTCCAGCGATAACCGCCGTTGAGCGCATAGGTGGTGGGGTGATCGTTGTACGGGCCCTGGCTGACGTGAGCCTGGCCGACACTGGCGTTGAGAAACCAGTTGCCGCTGCCCACAGCCTGGTTGGGCTGAAAGTTGCCGCCGGTGGCCGCGGGGGCCGCGTCGCTGACGCTGGGGTTGGCCTGCATGTCCTGTGCAAAGGCAGGGAGGGCGCACAGGGCGGTTGTTGCGATGGCGAGGGCATACAAAGTCTTTTTCATGAATCGCTCCATATAATTATTAGCCGAGCCGCGAATCCCGGGGATGGATGCACGCGGTCGGACAGCACCTGGGGGATGGCGCTGCGGGGCGTATAGATAGTGGGGCGATGCTGAAGGCCGCTGAACCGAGGGGGGTAAAGGTTAAGCGTTTATTAATCCCCGGGGCGCGGGCGACAGCGGTTAGCACGATCGGCGACAATAGGCACTTTTGCCCTCCGGAGACTGCAAATGCCCACCCGCCGCGATCTTGCCAACGCCGTGCGCGCCCTTGCCATGGACGCCGTCGAGGCGGCCCATTCCGGTCATCCGGGCATGCCGATGGGCATGGCTGACATTGCCGAAGTGCTGTGGAACGACTTTCTGCAATTCAACCCGGCCAATCCCGAGTGGTTCAATCGCGATCGGTTCGTGCTCTCCAACGGGCATGGCTCGATGTTGCATTACGCGCTGCTGCACCTGAGTGGGTTCGACCTGCCGATCGATCAGCTGAAGCAGTTCCGTCAGCTGCATTCGAAAACCGCCGGTCACCCGGAAGCCGGCGAAACCCCGGGAGTGGAAACGACCACCGGGCCGTTGGGCCAGGGACTGGCCAATGCGGTCGGCTTTGCGCTGGCCGAAAAGGTGCTGGCCGCCCATTTCAATCGGCCTGACCACGCAGTCGTCGACCACCACACCTACGTATTTCTTGGCGACGGCTGCTTGATGGAAGGCATCTCGCATGAAGTCGCTTCGCTGGCCGGCACCTGGCAGCTGGGCAAGCTGGTGGCAATCTATGACGACAACGGCATTTCAATCGACGGCGAGGTCGACGGCTGGTTCACCGACGACACGCCGGCGCGTTTCGAGGCCTACGGCTGGAACGTGATCCGCGACGTCGACGGCCATGACGCCGAGGCGCTGAAGCACGCCATCACCCAGGCCACGGCAGATGGCGACAAGCCAACGCTGGTCTGCGCCAAGACCATCATCGGGTTCGGCGCGCCGAACAAGCAAGGCAAGGAAGACAGCCACGGCTCGGCACTGGGCAAGGACGAGGTCGCTGCGGCACGCAAGCAGTTGGAGTGGAGCCACGCGCCGTTCGTGATTCCGGCCGATATCTATGCGGCCTGGGAGCACAAGAAAGCCGGCGATGAGGCCGAACAGCACTGGAACGCCGCGTTCGCGAAGTACGCAGCAGCACATCCCGAACTGGCGGCCGAGTTCACGCGTCGGATGGCGGGTGACCTGCCGGCTGACTGGGTCGAGAAATCGCAGGCCTTTATCGCGAAATTGCAGGCCGACGGCCTCGATGTCGCGTCGCGCAAGGCATCACAGATGACGCTGAACGCATTCGGCCCGCTGCTGCCGGAGCTGATCGGTGGCTCGGCGGATCTGGCGGGCTCCAACCTCACCAAGTGGGAGGGCAGTCTCGATGCCGCCACCGGCAATAGTGCCGATGGCAAGGGCAACTATGTCAATTACGGGGTACGCGAGTTCGGCATGACCGCGATCGCCAACGGTCTGGCCTTGCACGGTGGCTTCATCCCGTATGACGCCACCTTCCTAGTGTTTTCCGACTACGCCCGCAACGCGGTGCGCATGAGCGCGCTGATACCGGCCCATGCCATCCACGTCTACACCCACGACTCGATTGGTCTGGGCGAGGATGGCCCGACCCACCAGCCGGTCGAGCACCTGGCCAGCCTGCGCTACATCCCCAACAACCAGCTGTGGCGGCCGTGCGATGCGGTGGAGTCGGCGACCTGCTGGACGGCGGCGATCGAGCGCAAGGGCGCTCCGTCCTGTCTGGTGTTCTCGCGTCAGACGCTGAAGCACCAGCACCGCAGCGAGCGGCAGGTCGCCGACATCGTCCGTGGCGGTTACGTGCTGTCCGATCCGCTGGACACCAAATTCCAGGCGATCCTGATCGCCACCGGCTCCGAAGTGGAACTGGCCATGGAGGCAGCGCGAGCGCTGGCACAGCAGGACATCGCCGTGCGCGTCGTGTCCATGCCGTGCACCGAGGTGTTCGATGCCCAGCCGGTGGAATATCGCGAAGGCGTGCTCCCGGGCTGGTGCCGCGCACGCGTGGCGGTGGAAGCGGCAACCGCGGATTTCTGGGCCAAGTACGTGGGCCTGGACGGCGAAGTGATCGGCATGACCAGCTTCGGCGCCTCCGCGCCCGCCCCGCAGCTGTTCGAGCATTTTGGCTTCACCGTGAGCCATGTGGTCGACGCCGTGAAGCGCGTCGTCGGCTGATGTTTAACATGTAGGAGCGCATCTTGTGCGCGATGCCTTTATACGCGATGCCTGCAAGAGCATCGCGCACAAGGTGCGCTCCTACACAGCTGGGCCAGTTCGAAGGGGGCTGGAACTTGCAGTTTTGCCAGTGCGTATTTTTACGCACGTCGTGATGCCTTCCTGGGAATCGATCAGCGTTCCGTCGAGTCGAACAGGCACAGCATTACTTCGCCGCCCGCGCCTTGAGCGCGGTGACAGCAGGCAGTTCCTTGCCTTCGAGGAACTCGAGGAAGGCGCCACCACCGGTGGAAATGTAGGAGATATCGCCCGCGATGCCGTATTTGTCGACGGCCGCCAGAGTGTCGCCGCCGCCCGCGATCGAAAACGCCTTCGATGCGGCGATCGCGCGCGCCAGGGTCTCGGTGCCGTGGCCAAAGGCGTCGAACTCGAACAC
>JALYXN010000576.1 GCA_030947085.1 Pseudomonadota bacterium
TGCGGTCGGATACCGTCATCCGGAAATGGCGTTTGACTTCGCGGTATCCCATCGGCCCCAGGTCGACAAGTTGGTCGACTCCACCTCTAGCAGCCGTTACTACCCGGCCCTGGGCGCCAGCTCCAACGAGGCGTCGATGATCGGCAAGATCAACGGCTACGCCGAAGCAAACATCGCCAAGAGCTCGCGTCGGGTGGCCAACATGGTGGTCGGCAACATCAAGTACCGCATGATGATCCGCAAGGATCGCCTGCCGGTAATCGACACCTGGCTGGCCAAGCACGGCGGTTGATACTTCGCTTGTTTAAAGTGACCAGAAAAGCCCCGCCATGCGGGGCTTTTCGTGGTTTCATGGAAAGTTTCCTTCTGCGATCCGGACACTGAATTCCGCCATCAAGGCCGGGCTCACTCCCTGCACACAGCGATTTGGCCAATCTTTACCACGCTTTACCATGTCCCCGACCTATGGAGAAATCCGATGTCCGAAGAAATCGCCAAGACCGACGCTGACTACGTGCAGGACACGCTGACCCAACTGAAGGAGATGCGGCATTATTCCAAGAACAACGTCGAGGCGCTTTCCAGCGCGTGGATGCTGTTCGAAGGTGAGCTGTCCGCTCTCAAACGCACCGAGAAAATCGGTGAGCTGATGGATCAGCAAGGTCAGCTGCACGAATCACTGGAAGCGATGATCACCGATCTGGAAGAAGTGCTGGAGAAAATGCAGCCCGAACCAGAGGCGTGAATCAAACCTGAGAGTGTTGCCGCTTAGTGGAAATTCGCGCCCCAATGTTGAAATCGAATAAGCGACTCCGCTCGAATGTTTCAGACAAGAAAAAGGCCCTTTTGGGCCTTTTTCTCTTTCAACAACCTGGCCGTACTTTCTAGGCCAGCGTGCGTACCTTGGGTTCCCGTGCCCACTGGCGAGTCTTTGCAGCGGTGATAAATGCCGCGGTGTCAGTGGCCGCAACCACACCCGCATCCTTGCTGATGCCACCGGCTTTCAGCAACGTCTGCGCTCCGCCGTCGGCGGCAATCGCCTTGAGGTGTCCGAAGGCGTCACGCACGAAATCGACGGCGGCGGCCTCTCTGGCGAGCATCTTGCCCGCTTCATCGGACAGCACGATCGCCACGGCATCGAACATCACTGACGGAGTGCCGGCCAGTTGCCCATCCGCCGTGAGCTTTTTGCCGTCGCTGAGGGTGGCGCCGCCCAGTTTCGGCGCGACGATTTTCACCGTGGCCCCGGCAGCCTCCGCGGCCTTTTTCAATGCCTTGATGGTGCCCGCGTCGGATCCATTGTGGACCAGGATACCTACCGAGCGGCCCATCAACGTATCCTTCATTTTTCCGATGATCTGCAGCGCTGGCGAGACCGGCTGATCAGTCGCCGCGACAGCTGCGACCTGCGACGGCGGCAATCCAGCCATGCCCAGACCATCAGCCACACGCTGGGCGAGGCTTTCATCGATGTTGCGCAGGTGGCCAACCACGGCCTCGCGTACGTGCGGCGTTTCCACCTTGGACAGTTCGAATACAAGGGCGGACGCCATGTGCGCCTGCTCGGGGGTGGTCTGGCTGCAGAAAAACTGACGCGCCTGGCTGTAGTGGTCAGCAAAGCTTTCCGCACGGATACGCCCCTTATCGCCATCCGCGGCAGGCTCGGCGAAGCTTCGGAAACCTGACACGGAGGCCCGCGCAGATTGGGGCTCTAACGAGTTGGGTTCGTAAGAAGTGCGCCCCTTGGGCTGCTCCATCTGCATGTGCCCATCGCGCTGCTGATTGGCAAACGGACACTTAGGCGCGTTGATGGGAATCTGATGGAAATTGGGCGAACCCAGGCGCGACAGCTGCGTGTCCAGATACGAGAACAGGCGACCCTGAAGCAAGGGATCGTTGGAGAAGTCGATACCCGGCACCACGTGCGAAGGGCAGAATGCGACTTGCTCGGTTTCGGCAAAGAAGTTATCCGGCCACCGATTGAGGGTCATCTTGCCGATCACCGTCAACGGCACCAGCTCCTCGGGGATCAGCTTAGTTGAATCCAGGTGGTCGAAGGGGAATGCATCGGCTTCTTCCTGGGTGAACAACTGCACGGCGAGATCCCACGCTGGGAAGTTGCCGCCCTGAATGGCCTCGAACATGTCACGACGATGAAAGTCGGGATCCGCGCCGGCAATCTTTACCGCCTCGTCCCACACCGTGGACTGCAGGCCGAGCTGGGGACGCCAGTGGAATTTGACAAAAGTGCTTTTGCCACTTGCATTGATCAGCCGGAAGCTGTGGATGCCAAAACCTTCGATCATGCGCAGCGAACGCGGAAGGGTGCGATCGGACATCGCCCACATGATCATGTGCATCGCTTCGGGTGTCAGCGATATGTAATCCCAGAACGTATCGTGCGCCGTGGCTGCTTGCGGAAAACCGCGATCGGGCTCCATCTTCACAGCGTGGATCAGATCGGGAAA
>JALYXN010000605.1 GCA_030947085.1 Pseudomonadota bacterium
GCGCATCGAGGAGGATGGCTTGGTCGAAGCGTATGCGCCGGTGTTGCCGCCAGGCTGGAAATCGTTGACGCTCAGGGACATCACGTTTCGCGGCAAGCACTACGACATCCGCATTGATCGCGATCCCGACGGCAAGGCGAAGTTGACCCGCAGCTTGAGCGCAACCACACCGAGGGTCGGCAGGGATTCGTAAAAAACCGGCAGTCCCGCGCGCAAGCTACCGATAGACCTTGTGCTCCTGCGTTGGCGCTTCCTTGCGATGCTTGCGTCCAGCCCTGGCGCCGTGACGTGCCGCAGCCACGCATTTCGTACTGTGGTACGTGGTTTTCAACCAACGCAGATTCAACGCGTTATCAACCCCGTTGTCCGTTTCTTTACGAACCCCGCCGACCCTCACGCCGTGACCCGGGAGTAGCAGACATGACCGACACATCCAGCCTTTCCTGCGGGAAATGCCCTTCAGCCTTTTTCCGGCGTCCCGGCACGACCAAGGTACTGGTCACGCTGCTGCTGTGTTCCGCTTTCGCGGCGACAGCCATGTCGGCCACGCCGAATCCAGCGAAAACGCGCGCCTATATCGACGCGGCCTGGACCACCCTGACCCGATCGATGGACGACTGCTCCGCGTTGGCCGACACCAAGGTAGCCGGCCATCCCGTGGTTTATATCCCGTTGAATTTTTCCGTTCCGGCGCGGCTTGCCGACATCGCCAAACGCTGTGGTATCGACGTCCATACGTTGCCACGCGTGATCGGTCGGCTTGGCGATGTCGATCCCACGCAGTTGCCCACCCAGGGCCTGCTCTACCTGCCGCACCCCTACGTCGTGCCCGGCGGCTTTTTCAACGAGATGTACGGCTGGGACAGCTACTTCATCGTGCTTGGCCTGGTCGCCGACCAACGTACGGCGCTGGCCAAGGACATGGTCGACAACGCGTTGTTCGAGGTGGAACACTACGGCGGCGTGCTCAACGCCAACCGCAGCTATTATCTCAGCCGCTCGCAACCACCGTTTCTCAGCGCGATGATGACGGCCGTGCTTGAAGATCCGGCAAGCTTTCCCGATCCAGAAGCAAGACGCGCCTGGCTGGCCCGCGCCTATCCGCTGGCGGTGCGAAACCACGCCATCTGGGTGCGTCCGGAACACCAGGCCGGTGACACCGGGCTGGCGCGCTACTACGACCTGGGCGGTGGCCCGGTGCTGGAGGCGCGCAATAGCGCGTACTACCGCGGCAACATCAAGTGGTTGCGCGCGCATCCCGCGGATGACCCCGGCTATCTGATCAAGGCAGCGGAACATCCAAACGATGCCGAAGCGGCCCGATTGAAAAAGGACAGTTGCGACGTACGCGCCTCCAAGATCTGCGCCGGTGCGTGGTTCGCCGGCTACCGCCTCACCGCGGACTATTATCACGGCGACCGCGCCATGCGTGAATCGGGCTTCGACACCAATGCGCACTTCGGACCTTTCGGCGGCTCGACCCATCACTACGCCGCCGTGGGTCTCAACAGCCTGCTGTATCGCTACGAACGCGACCTGCACGACTTCGCCTTGCAACTGGGCAAGTCGGGCGAGGCTGAACGCTGGGCCAGCGAGGCTGACGCCCGCAGAGTGGCCATGAACACGTACCTGTGGCGTCCGCAGTCCGGCATGTACCGCGACTACGACTTCGTGACCGGCAAACCCTCGCCCTATCCCTACATCACCACGTTCTATCCGCTGTGGGCCGGCGCGGCGTCCGCGCAGCAAGCCGCCGCGGTGCGCGGCAAGCTGAGCATCTTCGAACGCAAGGGCGGCCTGAGCATGGATAACCGTCCCGCCGGCGTGCAGTGGGACGACCCGTTCGGCTGGGCGCCGACCAACTGGCTGGCCGTGGCCGGGCTGGACGCCTACGGGTTCCACGATGACGCGCGGCGCATCGCCGGCAAGTTCACCGCCACGGTCGACCGCGGCTTCGCCGATGACGGCACCATCCGCGAGAAATACAACATGGCGCTGGGCAACGCGGATGTAAAAGTCAGCGCCGGCTACAGTCAGAATGTGATTGGCTTTGGCTGGACCAATGGCGTGTATCTGAAGATGCGGAAAATCCTGCGACCCGCCGATACCAAGGCTGCGCCCGCCGCCGCGGCAGTCAAACTGAAATGACCCTTGCGCGCCGGGTCGGCGAGAGCATCGAACCTCATTTATCACCTTATCGGAGGCCCTTTTCCGGCCGACACGTCATCGGCGCAAAGTACAGCTGGCCCGAGCGGGAGGGGCGCCGACAAGACCAGTTTTGCACCGGTACCTTGCAGGGCGGTACTCTGCACGGTATCAGTCACCACGAAGCCCCAATATCGCCCCATGAGTACACAAACCGTTTTGGTCATCGACGATGAGCGTGACATCCGTGAGCTGCTGACCATCACGCTGGGCCGAATGGACCTTCAGGTCGACGCCGTAGGCACCGTGAGCGAAGCGCGGAAAGCGCTGGCCGAGCGCAC
>JALYXN010000615.1 GCA_030947085.1 Pseudomonadota bacterium
CCGATCCGCTGCGCCATGCCTGGGTCACGCCACGGCTGGCCGATTTCATCTTCCGCGCAGGGGCGACCTGCATCGCCGATGCGGCCAGTCTTGCGCAACCGACACTGCTGCTGGTGGCGGACAGCGACGAACTGGTCGATCCGTGCGGCAGCCGTGCATTCGCCAGCAAGGCGGCGTCCAGCGGTCAGCTGACCACGCGCTATTTCGCGTCGCTGTATCACGAGCTATTGAACGAAGCCGAGCCCGGACGCAGCCAGGTATTGATGCAGCTTGGTGACTGGTTGGATCGGCAGACGCCATCCAGCCCCGTCTGAGAGGTGATCGTAGCGGGCATATTGCCGCGCTGACCGCTCGTATCCAATGTCGGCACCAGCGATTTCGCCGCTCCGAAAAGTTACGGTCGCCTCGTCATGGCGCGTGGCGCGGTCGACGACGAGCGGCACCGGTCATAAGATGCCACTAAGCCATTCCACGTCAGAATGCCGAATGCCTCTTGTCCGCAAACTTCCGTCGATCGTCATCGCACTGTCGCTGTCCGCCTGTGCCACCTACTCGCCATCGCCGCTGAGCGAGGGCAAGGGTGCGGCCAGCGTGGCGCAACTGACCGCACCCAGCGCGGCGATGTCGCTGCCTACGCTACCGGCACATCCGTTCGATCCCTCCGATGGGCTGGATGTGACGGAAGTGGCGACGCTGGCAGTGGTGAACAGCCCCGATCTGAGGGTCCAGCGCGATGCGCTGGGGCTCGCCCGCGCACAGTCATTTGCCGCCGGTCTACTGCCCGATCCGCAGATCAGTATCTCCGGTGGTGTACCGCGAGGCTCCGGTGCTGGCCTGACCAAGGCCTACAGCCTGGGCATAAGCCAGGATCTCAGCACACTGCTGACGCTGTCTTCGCGCAAGGCGGCGGCGCGCAACGAGGTCGACAAGGTCAATCTGGATTTGTTGTGGGCCGAGTGGCAGACCATCGCGCAGGCCCGATTGCTGTTCGATCAGGTGCTGATTCTGAGCGAGCAACAAACCCGGTTGGAAGCCGAGCAGGCCGCGCTGAGCAAGGTCGAAAAGTACGTCCGCATGGCCCTGCAAGCGGGCAACCTGACCTATGATGCGGCCAGTGCAGGCCTCAACGCCTTCGCTGATGTCTACAAGCAGCTGGCGACCAACACGATCGCCCTGAACAGGGCGCGCACCGATCTGCGCTCCTTGCTGGGCTTGGCGGCGACGGCCCCGTTGCAATTGACTGGCCCGCTGTGGCGGACCCAACCGACACCGGCGCAGGTGCAGACCGCGCTGGCCGATCTTCCACAGCGGCGTCCGGATCTGCTGGCGCTGCAGGCGGGTTACCGCTCGCAGGAGGCCACGGTGCGCGCTGCGATCCTGGCTCAGTTCCCTGCGCTTAATATCGGCTTCAACACGACGCGCGATACCGGCAACATCACCAGTGACGGCTTCACCCTCGGCATCACCTTGCCGCTGTTCGATCGCAACCGCGGCAACATCGCGATTGCGCGGGCCACGCGCCAGCAGCTGAAGGACACCTATGCGTCGCGCGTGCTGACGACACGCAGCGATATGCAGCGCATTCTCGCCGATTTGGCCACGCTCGAACGCGAGCGCCAGGGATTGATCGCGCACACCCATGAGCTCGATACCGCGTTGAAACACGCAGAGAAGGCTTGGGACGAGGGTTTGCTCAACTGGCCGATCTATCTGGCGATCCGCAGCAATGCTCTGCTTGCCGATCTGGATCTGCTCGCGGTCGAGCAGGAGTACGCCAAACAGTCCATTGCGCTGCAGGCCTTGCTCGGCAATACCAACATCGACATTTCCCATCCCTCTTCGACCAAAGCGCGCATGCCATGAATCAGCATTTTTCTTTGCCAGCCTACGGCGCGTTGTTGCTGACCGGTTTGCTGGCGGGCTGTGGCGGGGCACCGGCTGGAAACAACGTGGCCGATTCGAACCCCACCGTCGCCGTGACCACCATGACGCCAGTGCAACAGACCTTTCACAACACAGTGCTGGCCTGGGGAAGTGCTATGGGCGACCCCGATCAGGCGCGGGCGATCAGTCTCGCCCATGGTGGCCAGATCATCGGGGTACCGGTGAGCAAGGGGCAAACCGTCAAACGCGGACAAGCGCTGCTGGTGATGGCGCCCGATCCGGCCTCGCGCATGGCTTTCCAGCAGGCGCAGAGCGCACTGTCCCTGGCCAACGGCGACCTGCAACGGACCCAGCAACTGGCCGCACAGCGATTGGCGACGCACTCCCAGCTGGCAGGGGCACGCAAGGCCGTGGCCGATGCCAAGACGACTTTGGCCGCCCAGCGTGCCATGGGTGGTGGTGCTTCGGGCCGGGAAGTGGTCAAGGCTCCGGCCGACGGCGTGGTAACCGCACTGAATGTGGCACTCGGTCAGCGAGTGAGCGCGAACGCGCCACTGCTGAACTTCACGCCTGCTCACGCATTGATCGCCCAGCTCGGCATCCAGCCGCAGGACGTGGCGAGCCTGCACCCGGGCATGCAGGTGCAGGTGCAGCGGGTGTACGACCCGTCCAAGACGCTGGTTGGCACGCTGCGGGTGGTCGGTCAGGCAGTCGAGCCGAGCACCAGTCTGTACCCGGCCAAGATCGAGCTGCCTGCGAGCGCCAGTGCGGAACTGGTGATCGGCGCGTCATTGAGTGCGCAAATCCGCACCAACGGTTACACCGCGTGGGCGGTGCCGCGCGATGCGGTGCTGAACGATCAGCAGGGGGATTACCTGTTTCAGGTCAAGCAGGGGCACGCCAAGCGCATCGACGTGAAGCTGCTCAGTCCGGACGGAAAGATCGTCGGCGTGCGTGGACCGCTCGATCCGCAGGCGAAAGTGATCGTGCTGGGCGTGTACGAACTGGCTGATGGCGCCGCCGTGAGCCAGCTCAGCGCTCAACCGGCGCCCTCCGGAACTGCTGCCACCTCGCCGTCGGTACCCGCAAATACGCAGTCCGCTGCGAAGCCGGGGCAAGCGCAGTGAACATCACACAATGGATGCAGCGGCATCGCCGCTCGCTGCTCTTTCTCGCCTTCATGCTGGTACTCGGCGGTGTCGGCAGTGCGTTCATTCTGCCCGTGTCGATGTTTCCCAACGTGGCGTTTCCGCGGGTGCAGATCAATCTGGATGCCGGCTATCGTCCCGCCGACCAGATGGCGATTGAGGTGACCAAACCGGTCGAGGTGGCGGTGCGGCGGGTCCGCGGCGTCCAGGACGTGCGCTCGACCACCAGTCGCGGCAGTGCCCAGATCGAAGTCAAGTTCAACTGGGGCGCCAATATGGACACGGCGCTGCAGGAGGTCAACGGCGCAGCGAGTCAGGCATTGTCGCAGTTGCCGGCAGGTACGCAATTGAGCACTCGCCGGATGGATCCGACCACCTTCCCGGTGCTCGGCTACAGCCTGCGCTCGCACACGCTCTCTCCCGCTGCGCTTTACGATCTGGCCGAATATGATCTGCGCCCGATCCTCAGCGGCATCACTGGCGTCGCCCATGTCGATGTGCAGGGTGGCCAGCAGGCCGAGTTTCACGCCGATGTCGATCCGGGCCGGCTGCGTGCACTGAATCTGAGCATGGCCGAGGTGACCACCGCCGTAAGCAACGCGGCTACGATCCAGTCCATGGGACACATGTCCGATCATTACAAGCTGTTCCTGATGCTCGGCAACAATCAACCGAAAACCCTCGCGGCGCTGCGCAATGTCGTGGTGCGCGCGGGACCCGGCGGCATCGTGCGGCTGGCCGACCTGGCAACGGTGAGCATGAATCACGTGCCAAAGTGGATCCGGGTCACGGCCGACGGCCAAAGTGCTGTGCTGCTGCAGGTGTATCAGCAACCGGCCGGCAACTCGGTGCAGATCGCGACGCAGGTCAAGCAGAAACTGGCCGACTACAAATCGCAATTGCCCGCTGGCGTGACGATGGCCAACTGGTATGACCAGACCCAGTTGGTGACCAATGCCGCCAGCAGTGTTCGTGACGCGATCCTTATCGGTATCGTGCTGGCCGGACTGGTGCTGTTCGTGTTCCTGCGCAACACGCGGGTGATTCTGATCGCGCTGATCGTCGTGCCGGCAGTACTGGGTATCACCGTGCTGCTGCTGCAGGTGCTGGGCATGAGTTTCAACATGATGACCCTGGGCGGCATGGCGGCCGCCGTGGGGTTGATCATCGACGACATCATCGTGATGCTGGAACACATCATGCGTCGGGTTGGCGGGGGCAAGGGTGAAATTCACGAACGCATCGCGGGCGCGGCGTGGGAGTTCACCCGACCGCTGACCGGCTCAAGTTCGGCCACGATCATTATCTTCCTGCCGCTGGCGTTTCTTTCCGGCGTCACTGGCGCGTTCTTCAAGGCGCTGTCGCTGACCATGGCCAGCGCGCTGATCATCTCCTACCTGCTGACCTGGGTTGCCGTGCCGCTGCTGGCCGAGCGCTTTCTCGACAAGAAGCATATTGCCGAACCCACGCAGGGTCGTTTCACTCGTGGGATGATGAAGGGCTACCAGAATGCGCTGGGGCACGGCCTGCGGCGGCCTTGGCTGGTGCTGTTGCTGATCGTGCCGCTGCTGGGATTGGGTGGCTTGGCCTACACCCAGGTAGGCTCGGGTTTCATGCCCAAGATGGACGAGGGCGGCTTCATTCTCGATTATCTGTCGCCGCCGGGCACATCGCTGGAGGAAACCGATCGCCTGCTCAAGCAGGTGGAGAAGATCGTCCAGGCAAACCCCTACGTGGACACCTATTCGCTACGGACCGGTTTGCAGCTCGGCGGTGGCCTGACCGAGGCGAACGTCGGCGATTTCTTCGTGCGGCTCAAGACCGGATCGCGGCCATCGACCGAGGAGGTGATGACTGAAGTGCGCACCAAGGTGGAGCAGCAGGTGCCGGGTCTGGACATCGAGCTGTCGCAATTGATGGAAGACCTAATTGGTGACTTGGTGGCGGTGCCGCAGCCGATCGACATCCAGTTGTATGGCGGTACGCCTCAGCAACTCGATGACACCGCGAAAAAGGTGGCAGCGGCAGTCAGCAAGGTCAACGGCGTGGTGGGCGTGCGCAACGGCATCAATCCGGCCGGCGACGCGCTGAACGTCACGGTGGATCCGGTCAAGGCGGCGCTGGTGGGGCTCGATCCAGCCAGCGTCATCAATCAAGTCGGCGCTGCGGTGGATGGCACGGTGGCGGCGCAATTGCCCGAAGACAACAAGGTGATCGGCGTGCGGGTGCGCCTGCCGCTGAGTGCGTATCAGCGGATCGGCCAGGTGGCCGAACTTCCTATTCGTGGCGCCAACGGCCAACACGTGACGCTGGCCAGTCTTGCCACGCTGACCCAAGTGCAGGGGCAACCGGAAATCAACCGCAACAACCTCAAGCGCATGGTCGCGGTGACCGGGCGCATCAGCGGCCGCAGCCTCGGCTCGGCTATCGCCGACGTCAAGAAGGTGCTGGCAAAAAAGGGCCTGCTGGCCAAAGGCATCCGGTTTGAGCTGGGCGGCACCTACCAGCAGCAACAGCAGGCATTTCGCGGACTCATGATCGTGATGGGAGCGGCGGTGGCGCTGGTATTCACCCTGCTGCTCTTCATCTACGAAAGCTTCCGCACCGCCATCATTATCCTGGCCATGCCCCTGCTGGCGATCCCGGCGGTATTCGTGGGGCTGTGGCTGACCGGCATCGAGCTGAACATCTCGGCCATCATGGGCATGACCATGATCGTAGGTATCGTCACGGAACTAGCGATTTTCTACTTCTCCGAACTGGAGGATGCCGAACAGAAGATGGATCTGCACGACGCCCTGCACGAAGCCGGAGAGCACCGCACCCGGCCAATCCTGATGTCCACCCTCGCGGCAATCCTGACCCTGCTGCCGCTGGCGCTGGCGATCGGTCAGGGTTCGCAGATGCAGCAGCCGCTGGCCATTGCCATCATCTCCGGCATGGTCGTGCAACTGCCGCTGGTGCTGCTGGTCATGCCGGTGTTGTACTCGCTGCTGCGTCGCCGCGATACGAAGCATGGCGATGCCTGATTGTCAGTTGCAAAGCATGTTTCCATTTGGACGTCTTTATGTCCATAAATTGAAATAATAATATGCCGTAGTTGCTAAGCGTAACCAAAGTGTGCAAGTGCATCATCGGCAGACCCTCACCCAACTCAGGAACGATGATGCGTAAATCATGGATCACCACTTTGTCGCTTTCACTGCTCGTCGCCGCCGCACCGCTGGTGGCCAATGCCGCCTCCGCTGACTTGAGCGGCCACGCGAAAATCAAGATGCCCGAGGCGCGTCAGATCGCGTTGCGTACCTATCCCGGAAAGATCGTCAAGGAAGAGTTGGAGAAGGAATCCGGCGGAAGCGGTCTGCGCTATTCGTTCGATATCAAGTCCAAGGCGGGCACGCACGAAGTCGGCGTGGATGCCAGCAATGGAAAGGTTCTGGAAAACTCGGTGGAAGGCGCCGACAACGACTAACCGCAGGTAGTCAGTCGGCATCCCCAATGTCACGCGGACGTTTGCGCTCGCGTGACATGGGCCTTCGCTTCAAGACCCATTTCTCCGCGCATGACCGTCTCTGCGGTCGTCCCTTCTAACCACTGAGACACTGTCGATGCAACTTTTCCGATGCCTGCTCGCTGCCCTGCCGTTGCTTGCTTTGACGGCGCCTCTCCAGGCCGCTCATGCCGCGCCGGCGCCGGCGAGTTTCCACGTCCTTTCGCGGCTGGCGCTTGGCGGACAGGGTGGCTGGGACTACCTGAGCTTCGATGCCCAGCGGCGTCATCTTTTCATCAGCCGCAGTGACCGCGTGCTGGTGGTCGACGTGGATGCGCACAAGCAGGTCGGAAGCATTCCCGACACCCAGGGTGTGCATGGCATCGCGATCGCGCCAAACCTGCATCGCGGTTTCACCAGCAATGGCAAGAACGCCTCGGTCACGGTATTCGACCTGGATTCGCTCAAGGTCGTTGCAACCATCCGTAGTACCGGTGAGAAGCCCGATGCCATTGTGTACGACAGCGCCTCTGGACATGTGCTGACGTTCAACGGCAACAGCCACAGCGCCAGCGTCATCGATCCGCAAAAGAACGCCGTCATCGGCACCATCGCACTGCCGGGCAAACCGGAATTTGCGGTATCCGACGGGGGCGGGCACATCTACGTCAATATCGAGGACATCTCGAAGCTGGTCGAGATCGATTCGCATAAGAACAAGGTGGTGCATGTCTGGCCGCTGGCACCGTGTGCGTCGCCCAGCGGTCTGGCCATCGACACCGCGCACCATCGCCTGTTCTCCGTGTGCGACAACCGCGTCATGGCGGTGACCGATACCGACGACGGACATCAGGTGGCGACCGTACCGATCGGCGACGGTCCGGACGCGGTGACCTTCGACGCGGCCCGATCGATGATCTACAGCTCCAACGGCGAGAGCGGCACGATCACCGCGGTGCACGAAGACGATGCCGACCACTTCACCGTGGCCGCCACCATTCCTACCCAGGTCAGCGCCCGTACGCTGGCGCTGGATCCGAAGCTGCACCGGCTGTACTTGTCGGCGGCGCGGTTGGGTGCGGCGAAGAAGGCGGGTCAGCGAGCGCCGATCGAGCCGAACAGCTTCAGCATGCTTGTGGTGGGTGGTCGCTGACGCTAGCGCGCCACTGAACGCTGACATTCTCGAGAAGCAGGGCGACTATCCAAGATTTTCTGACTGACCCGCGCCGAGGGTCACGGAGGAAAAGACAGCAGGCTGGTTCGAAAGCGCGCGATCCGTGCGCGGACTGTCACCCGATCCGACCGCCTGTCGCTCGCAAAGCGATGCCGCCACCTGGCTGCCCCGGGTCTGAAAGGCCAGGGCTCGCGCCCGCGTTCAGCGGCTTCGCTGACGACGACTTTTTGCAGACGTCGGTGATCCAGCTCACGCGTTTCGCGGAAGGGCCACCCGTACCCGAAGTCCGTTTCCATAGGGCGAGTCGAGCAGCTCGATGGTGGCGCCGTGCAGCTGGGCAGCGCGCTGCACGATCGACAGACCCAGGCCGAAGCCGTCACCTTGGCTGCCAGCCTCGCGGTGAAAACGGTTAAAGACACTGGCGCGATGCTCTGCGGGAATGCCGGGGCCGTCATCCATGACGTCGACCAGCGATTCGCTGGCACTTTGCTGGATGGACAGCTGGACCTGCCCACCGCCTGGTACGTGACGCAACGCGTTTTCAACCAGGTTACGCAGCAGGGCCGATAGCGCCGCCTCGTACCCCTGGACGATGACCTGCGGCTGCGGGCGCTCGAGACTCAGTTGCACGCCGCTGTCGGCAATCAACGGCGCGAGCTCCTCGATGACGTCCTCGGCCAGCGCGACCAGATCAACCGGCGCGCGTTGGCCAGAGGCCGCACCTGCCTCCAGGCGGGCCAGTGCGAGCAACTGTTCGATGCGGCGGGCGAGACCGGCGACATTGAGCTGGGTTTGGCCCAGTAAGGTGTCCCGTTCGCTCGGATCGTCGGTGCCCGCGGCGCTTTCCAGATTGATCATCGCTGTGGCAAGCGGTGTGCGCAGCTCATGGGCGACATCGGCACTGAACCGGCGCTCGCGTTCGAGCGCATCTTCCAGTCGACCCAGTTGGCCATTCAGTGCGGCCACCATGGGCTGCAATTCCAGCGGTGCATCGGCCAGTTGTACTGGCTGTCGACTACCCGGTTCGCGCGCAGACAGCAGCCGGGTGAGCGACTCCAGTGGTCGCAGTCCGCGGCGCAGCGCCCATCCGATCAACAAGGCCAGCAAGGGCAGGCCGATCAGCAGCGGCAGAATGTTCTGCAACCACAGCGCATGGGTGATGTCCTGACGACTGTCGTAGCGTTCGCCGGCGCGCACCAGCACCGCGCCACGCTTGTCGCGCAAGGTATAAACGCGCCAGCGGTAGCCGTTGCGCACCACGTCCTCAAAATCGGGAGCGTCGGCATGGGGTGGCGGCAGCGAGGCCAGATTGGCGGTGGCCAGCGTGACCTCGCCCGCCTGGTCGAAAATCTGAAAGCCCACTTCCGACTCATAGGTGTCGCCGTGCATGTGCGTCGGCTTCGTCTGCGCCGCTTCGATCGGCAGCAGCATGTGGCCCTGCTTGCCACCCAGTGCCTCGACGCCCGCGTGCTTGATCAGCACCTGCAGCGTGCGCGCCGATTGCGCCAGCCTGCCGTCGGACAGTTCATCAACTTCGGTGACCGTGAGGTGGAAGCTGAGGATCGCCAGCGGCAGCAGCACGGCCGCCAGAACGATCAGGATCAGCCAGCGCAGCCGCGC
Organism: Pseudomonadota bacterium; assembly: GCA_030947085.1. Taxonomy (GTDB): domain Bacteria; phylum Pseudomonadota; class Gammaproteobacteria; order Xanthomonadales; family Rhodanobacteraceae; genus Rhodanobacter. The sequence continues at coordinate 9,317 of JALYXN010000615.1, forward strand.
ATGCAGGCTGGCCAATTTCATTGCGGGTCCCTGGGAATCATGTAGCCAAAGCCGCGTACTGTCTGGATCGTGTCGAAACTGAGCTTGCGCCGCAGCGTGTGCACCAGCACTTCCAGTGCACTGCTGCCGACCACGTTGTCGATGCCGTACAGCGAGTTTTCCAGATTCTCGCGGCGCACCAGTCGTCCGGCGCGCTCCATCAGGATCTGCAGCAAGGCGTATTCGCGTTTGGTCAGCTCGATGCGTTCGTCACGGAAAACCACCTCGGAGCTGCCCAGGTCGAGGCTGAGCACTCCCGCTTCGATGCGATTGGCCGCCAACCCCTGGGCACGTCGGGTCAGCGAGCGGATGCGGGCGCCAAGTTCATCCAGATGAAACGGTTTGATCAGGTAATCGTCGGCGCCCGCGTCAAGGCCGCTGACCCGCGCCTCGACGCCATCGCGCGCCGTCATCACCAGGACCGGCGTGGTGACATGGGCGCGGCGTGCCTCGACCAGCACCTCGAGCCCGTCCTTGCCAGGCAAGCCCAGATCCAGCAAGACCAGGTCGGCCGTTTCGTCGCGCATGGCGATCAGCGCCTCGCGCCCATTGCGCAGCCAGGTCACCGTATAGGCAAGCCGCTCCAGCGCCCGCTTGATGGCACTCCCGAGCGGGGCATCGTCTTCGACCAGAATGATATGCACGTCAACCTCCTCCAGGCGTTCCGCCGCACGTTGGTGCGGCGGCAATGCCATCATGGGAGATTATCCGGTCATCAGCTTATGAAGTACTTAAGCGGGCGCTTCGATGATGAATGCCGCAAGTGATCGAGCGGCAGATCAAAAGCGGAAACGCACGAACGATGAAGGGCCGTCGAGCTTCATGTCGAGGGTGGCCTCGCAATGGTCCTTGCGCTGGCGCAGCGTGATCCGGTTATACCCAAACGCTCGGCACCCCTGACGCGATACCTTCACTGGGTCGCCGTATTTGCGATTTCGCCATCGAAGCTGGCGCCAAGCACCACTGACAAGGGCTGCAGGAAACTCGATGGCAAGGCCAGGACTCAGCGTCGAGGCTCTGACTGTCGCCGCACTCCTGGCGCCTGGTCATCATCCCGGAGCGAATTCAAGACATCGGCCGTGTCCTGTCCCAGTGTTGGTGCGGCGAACGGTGACGGCCCGGGGGTGCGACCGAAATGGATGGACTGGGCGACGCCGCGGTAGCGCCCGACAACCGGGTGTTCGAAGCTGCCGATGATGCCTTGGGCTTGTACTTGGGGATGGTCGAACATGTCCTCGATCGGACGCGAGGCGGCACAGGGCACGTCATCGCCGAATTCGGCTTCCCATTCCATGGCGCTGCGGGCAGAGAGTGCCTCGTGCAGCCTGGGCAGGATTTCCTCGAAGTGCTGTGCGCGTTTGCGCACGGTGTCGTAGCGCGGATCGGTGGCCAGCGCGTCAAGGCCGGTCTTGGCGCACAGTGCCCGCCAGAAATGCGCGGTGTTGGCGGAGATATAGATATGGCCGTCGCGCGTGGGGTGGATACCGGTGACGCCGCCGGAACGCATGTCGCGGCCGATGTCGAGCGACTCGCCCTCGGCCCAGATCATGCGCGCCGACTGCATGGTGAGAGCACTGCGTAGCAACGACACCCCCACGAACTGACCCACGCCACTGCGCTCGCGCTCGTACAGGGCCGCCGACACGCCGCTGGCGAGCAGGGCTGCGGCGTAGTAATCCACCACCGAGCCGTAGATGATTTCCGGTGGGCCGCCGCGCTTTCCCTGCAGCGTGCACATGCCGGTCATGGTTTGCAGCACCTGGTCGTAACCGGCCTTGTCTTTCATCGGGCCGGTTTCGCCGTAGCCGGTGATGGCGCAATAGATCAGTCGTGGGTTGATCAGGTTGAGACGGTCGTGCTCGATGCGGAGGCGTTCGGGAACGCCGGGGCGAAAGTTGTGCACCAGCACGTCGGCATCGCGCACCAGTTTCAGCAGCGCGCTGTGGTCACCGGGCTTCTTGAGGTCGAGCACGATGCCGCGCTTGCTGCGGTTTACACCAAGAAAGGCGCGGCTTTCACTGGGCAGCGTGGACGGATACTGGCGCAGGTTGTCGCCCGTGGGCGGCTCTATCTTGATGACGTCCGCACCCTGGTCGGCCAGCAGCGAACAGGCGTACGGGCCGGCGATGTAGGCGCTGAGGTCGAGTACGCGTACGCAGGCCAGTGGGCCGCGACGACCGTCGTCTGAACTTGTTTCTGGGGGAAAGGTCGACATGCGCTCAACGTCCGTGCAGATCCAGGTCCGGTGCGGGGCTCACTTTGCGCCATGCCTCCGGGAAGAAACAGGCGTGGTTGATATGTTCTGGAAGCACATAATCTTGCGTGACGGCATCTTTGAAAAAGGGAAAATCGGTGTTACGGCAGTTCCGGTGCCAGCGGCAACCAGGTGATCCGCCACGCGCCATCGACGCGACCGCCGGCGGCGAAATACGGGGTGAACACCAGTGGCGCGCGATAGCCGGGGTTCAATGCAATGCGCGGCAATCTATCTTCCGAATCCGGCAAACGGGTCAGCCATGTGTGCGGTGGCGTGTCGGGCAGGCGCACGGTTTCCTCGGTCTTGAAACCATCAATCAATCCCGTGGCATACGCTAACGGCCCGCAGGTGATACCGACGAATTCGAAGCGCAGCACCTGTTGTTTCACCTCGCTGCCATCGGGCGCCAGCGACTCCTGCACGTTTCGGTTCACTGCACGGTGCAGCACGGGCTGCATCGGTAGCACCAACCGCAGCTGTTCGCCGCCCTGCCAGGTGCGATCGATCACCGCATAGTCGCTAGGAACCAGCGGTACGCCGGCATCGGCGCCGTCGAGCGAAAGCGTGGCCCCTTGAGCCCAGTCGGGAATGCGCAGCTTGAGCGCGAAGCGTGCGGGCGCGTCGGTGTGGACGGCCAGTTGGATATCGCCTGCATAGGGGTAGCGCGTACTTTGCACGATGCGCACGTCGGGGACGTTGTCGACCGTGAAGCGCGCTTCGCCGGGGCCGTAGATCTGCACCGCGATGCCGCCGTCGTCGCTGCGCGTGTAGGCGACGCCGGGCAGTTCTTCCAGCGCGATGGCGCCGCTGGATTTGCAGCAGCGCCAGTACGTGGTGTGCACGCGGCGGCCGTTGGGGAACACGTAGTAGCACCAGTCCTCGCCATCCGGCGCCTGGGCGCCAAGCAGGTCGTTGTAGGCACTGCGCTCGATTTCCTCGGCGTAGCGCGCGGCGCCGGTGATCGCCAGCAGTTCGCGGTTCAACTGGATCCACGCCAGGGTGGAACAGGTCTCCACGTAGCCTTGCGGACTGAATATGTCGGCGGGATTGAACACTTCGCGCGAGCGGTGTGCCACGCCGCCCCACGGCCCGCCGCCCAGGGAGAGGTGATGCTGGCGGATGCTTTGCCAGACGTGATCCACCGCCTCGCGATAGCGCGGCTCGCCAGTGGCCTTGTGCAACTTGGCCACGCCCACCAGGTTCCACGCCAGCTGATAGGCCTTGCCGGTGCCGATGGCCGATACGTCCACGCCGGCCAGCGCGCGGGTGAGCAGGGCCAGGTCGCGGTGGCGGTCGGCCTGCTCGAGAATGATCCGCGCCAGATCCAGAAAGCGCGGCTCGCCGGTGGCGAAGTACAACTCCACCGCCGGGTCCATCAAAACCGTGGCCGACATGCCGTGATGGTTGCCCAACTCGGTGATGTCGATGCCACCGTCGGTCAGCGTGCGCAGGCACAGCTCGCCGATCCGACGCGCGGCATCGAGGTGCTGGGCGGTGTGGAAGTGCCGATGCACTTCGAGCAGCCCGAGAATGAGGTAGGCGTGCGTCCATACGTCCCAGGTGCGCACGCTGGGCGCGCCGTCCCAGCTGGCCGGCCTTGGTGGCTGCGGCTGCATGAAGCGATGGTCGGTGGCGTAAGTGCCGAGATAGCCGTCCGGCTCCTGCGTGGAGACCAGGTAGTCCGCCACGCGCAACACCTTCGCGCGCAAGATGTCGTCGCCGCTGCGTGCGGCCGCCTTGGCACTGGCGTAAAGCCACTTGCCGGCGTGCTCGCCGTACCAGTCGCCGGCGCGGTTGTGCTGGCGCAGCGCAGGATCGAACATCTCGATCGCGGGACTGTGTTCGTCCACGATGAAGTGCGAAAGGCGTCCACGCAGGTTGGCCTGCAACGCATCGCCGAGCAGGCCGTCGAGACGGATCTTCGGCACGTCGGCCATGGCCTGCGCCGAGCTCACGCGGCGTCCACCACGCAACGAAAGCCGACGCAGGCCGAGCGGTCCTTGCATGGCGCCATCAGCAGGTATTTGCCATGCTGGTCGAGGCGGTGCGCCTGCGGGAAATACCAGTGCGAGGTCTGCGGCTGGTAGCTGCTGCCGCCGCGCAGGATCGCGGCGCGAGTGTGCTCGTCGACGAATTCGTCGGTCCATTGCCACACGTTGCCGACCAGGTCGAGCACGCCGAACGGGCTGGCGCCCTCAGGGTGGGCATCCACATCGTCAGGCGGCAACACGGTGCGGCCGCGGTTGGTGGTGGGGACGCGAGACACGTCCCACGTATCGCCCCAGGGATAGTGTCGTCCATCGCTGCCCTGTGCCGCGTACTGCCACTCCCATTCGTGCGGCAAACGCTTACCGGCCCAGCGGGCATAGGCGCGGGCGTCCTCGATCGACACCCAGGTCACCGGCTTGTTGTTCCAGCCGGCGGGCGGAGCGCCGTCGCACCAGTGCTTGAGGAAGTGGTGTGGATCGGCGGGTTGCCAGCCGCTGTGCTTGAGGAAGGCATGAAACTGGGCGTTGGTGACCGGCGTGCGATCGATGTCATACGCCGGCATCGCCATACGGCGCCGGTGATGGCGGCGCGGGCTGGGTTCCCACGGGTATTGCACGTCGTTGCCTTCCCAGGTCTGGCCTTCGATCTCGACCCCGCCCACCACGAAGTCAAACTCGCCGGCAGGAATCGCCAGCATCCCGGGCGACGGCGTGGTGACCCGTGGCGTGGATGCGCCGGCCACCAGTTGTTGGGGCAACGCGCGCCACTGACTGGACAGCGACTGCAGCGGCGTGGCGGCGTGCTCGTGCATGCGGGCGAGGAAATCATCGAGGCCATCAAGCAGCACGTCAGGTGCCACCGCCAGCACCGCGCCGAAGCCGCGGCCTTCCATCGCAAACGACAGTACCGCCTGGTCATCCTGCATGCGTGCTTCCAGCGGCTGTCCATGCCAGGCGTCGAAATACCGCGTGCCCTCGCGGTGGGTGACGGCGATCTGCTCGCCATCCACCGCGTACTCGTTGCGGTTGACCAGATTCCACAGCGTGAAATGCGCAGTGGGAAAGCGGCTGGCGAAAACGCCGGCTTGCAAGGTAGGTGCGTATGGGCGCCAGTCCAGGCTGACCATGGCGGCGGCAAACTGGCGCTCGATCGCCACGATGCGGCGCAGGGTTTCCGCGTCGCGCGGCGTGAACTGGTTCCAGA
>JALYXN010000623.1 GCA_030947085.1 Pseudomonadota bacterium
GCAGCAACGCGCCGCAATCTGCAAGCCTGGCCTGGTGCGTAATGCTACGTGGAAATTTCACCGAAAAGCGGAAATTTTCCTGTACGGAATCGGACCAGCGTCGGTACGTCGCCGGAAGGTGGTTTCGATAGAACGATGAATTGATCTCCACCGCATTGAATACCTGCGAGTAGCGCAGCAGATGGCTGCCCACTTCGGTAAAGCGTTCTGCGCTGTCGCGGGGAATCGACCAGCCAGCGCATCCGATTCGGAGCGTTGGTATTTGCGGCGGGCTGGGCGATTTCGTCACGGGGGGCGCTATCTTGTCGATGTTTTGTCGCGGGGAGCTGCAAGCCGACTGCCGATAAGGTCAGCGTGCCCGCTTGGACGTGCTCGTTCAGGGATGAGGTCCACCCATGACGGGCAAGATGGCCCCGGTGATATAGCTGGAGCAGGCGGGCGCGGCAAGGAACACGTAGGCGGGAGAGATCTCCTCCGGTTGTGCGGGTCGCCCCATGCCACTGGACTGCCCGAATTTCTGGATCTCTTCGGCGGACTGGTCGGCCGGATTCAGCGGCGTCCAGACCGGCCCCGGCGCCACTGCGTTGACACGAATGCCGCGCTTGGCGAGATTCGACGCCAGTGCCTTGGTAAAGGCATGGATGCCGCCCTTGGTCATGGAATAGTCGAGCAGCTTGTCGCTGCCGAACAACCCGGTTTCCGAACCGGTGTTGATGATGCAGTCACCGCTGCCCAGATGGGGCAGCGCGGCACGCGCCATCTGGAAATAGCCGAACAGGTTGGTGCGAAGCGTTTCCTCGAAGTGCTCGTCGGTGATGTCCTCCAGCGTTTCGGCATGCTCCTGGAAGGCGGCGTTGTTGACCAGCACCGACAGCTTTCCGAATGCCTCGACCGTTTTGTTTACGGCCGTACGGCAGAATTTGGGATCGCGTACATCGCCGCGGATCAACAGGCAGCGCTGTCCTTCCGCCTCAACGTGGTCACGAGTCTCCTCCGCATCACTGTCCTCGTTCAGATAAACGATGGCGACGTCGGCGCCCTCGCGCGCGAACAGCACGGCGACCGCACGACCGATGCCCGAGTCGCCGCCGGTGATGATGGCCGACCGGCCAGCGAGCTTCCCGCTGCCGGTATAGCCCGGAGCCATGAACTGCGGGCGCGGATTCAGCTCGCTTTCCAGGCCAGGCTTGCGCTGATGCTGTTTGGGCAATGGGTTTTCCGGCTTGGTCCTCGTCGATGCCTGCGCGACCTTCTTGCTGGACGATTTCTTGCCCTTGGCAGCGGCATCCTTGCTGTCGGTTTCCGCCTGGATCTTGCGTTGGCGCTCCGCGGTGGCGGTCGGCGGCGTACCGGACGTTTTCTTCGATGAGGGTTTCATAAGGCGGCACTGATCGGGACGGAACGCCATGCTGCGCACTGCCTTGTCGCAGAGTCGTGAAGCGAGAATGCCGTGTGACGTGCATTCGCATGGCTGTTGTTGGTTTTTCAAACCCGGCGTGACCAGCAGGCGTTTCGCTCGCGCGTATGTTCACGTTTCGAACAACAGGCGCCCGCTAGGTTGCCAATCAAACATTCGGCACGCGCCCGGCAGGAGAATATCCATGAGTCGTTACCTTTCGGCCGCCGACCTCGGTATCAAGGTCGACAAAGACGACGAGCAAAGTCTGTTCAAGTGGCTGCTGGCGAGTTTTCTGTTCGGCAAGCGGATCGGGCAGAAGATTGCGGCCGCGACCTGGCGTGTGCTGGTCGAAACGCATGGCCGGGATACGCCGCGCAAGCTCGGCAACTGCACCCATGCCGAGCTGGTGAAAATGCTGGGTGAGGGCGGCTATGCGCGCTATGACGAATCCACCGCGAGGCGCCTGACGGAGTTGTGCAAAACGCTGATCGAGGATTACCACGGCAGCGTCATGGGGATGGTCGAGGCCGCCGAAAGCCGCGCCGACTTCGAGCGCCGGTTGCGGCGGTTCAAGGGGATCGGCCCGGTCACCGTACGCATTTTCATGCGCGAAGCGGGGGCCGAGTTGTTTCCTTCCTGAGGTCGGCTAGCTGT
>JALYXN010000028.1 GCA_030947085.1 Pseudomonadota bacterium
TTGTCGTTCTCGTCCTTGCCGACCGGCACGGACTCGTGCGGCAGGTTCGGAATGCCCAGCGCAATGGTGGTCAGTTTGGCCTGGACGTCGGCCAGCGCTTGCTCGATGTCTTTGAGCTTGTCGCCCAGGCCGCCCACTTCGGCCAGCAGTTCGGTGACGTCTTCGCCCCTGGACTTGGCTTGCCCGATCGCCTTGGAACGGGTATTGCGCAGGTTCTGCAGCTCCTGAGTCTCCATCGACAGCTGCTTGCGCTCGCTTTCGAGATGCTCCACGGCGGCCATGTCCAGCACAAAGCCGCGCGTCGTGAGCCGCGTTGCGGTATCGGCGAGATGCGTGCGCAACAGCGCTGGATCAAGCATGGTGGTTCCTTGGGGGTATCGACAGAAGCGCGATTATCGCGGTTTGGGCAGAGAGGGCGCAAACGGCTCCGACCCCGGTGCTTGCACCGCTGGCACCGTTCCTTGTGGGTCGCCTTCGGCTTCTCACGTCTCCGGGCCCGCGACCTGCACTTGACGCGCCCACAGACGGCAAGGCGACCATGCGCGATGGTGTCGCACGGCACGCCCACGGAAGTGGCAAGCGAATCGCGCACGAAATGAATCCTTTTGCCTGCGTGGCTGCTCTATGAGGTGCCGGATCCCTTCGGCCTACCTTACGGAGATACGCATCATGAACTACGACAACCTGCTGAAAGTCGCCCTCGCCGGCGCGCTTACCCTTGGCGTGACTACGGTAGCCACCGCAAATCCGGCGCCGAACGGTGCCAATGACATGAAGAGCGGCAAGATGAGCATGACCAAGTGCTACGGCATCAACGCGGCACACAAGAACGACTGCAAGTCCGTGGGACATTCCTGTGCCGGTCAGGACAGCAAGGCACGTGATCCGAACGCGTTCGTTTCGGTGCCGTCCGGCTTGTGCGAGAAGATCGACGGTGGCTCAACAAGCCCAGCCAAGGCCTGAGTAGAGGCATGAGTCCATGGCTGCCACGCGTGCAGCATCCGATCCCGGCAGCCGCCGGGATCGGCTTGCGCGCACCGCATATCGCACGGGTGCTCGACGAGCATCCCGCCGTGCCGTGGTTCGAAGTGCACAGCGAAAATTACTTTGCCGCCGGTGGTGCGATGCACGCGGTGCTGGAGCGTATTCGTGCCGACTATCCCCTGAGTCTGCACGGCGTCGGCTTGTCTCTGGGTTCGGCCGACGGAATCGATCCGACGCATCTCGCGACCTTGCGCCAACTGGTCGAACGCTACGAGCCGGCGCTGGTTTCGGACCATATCTGCTGGGGTGCGATCGGCGACATCCATTTGAACGACCTGCTGCCGGTACCGTGCACCCGCGAGGCGCTGAGCTTGATGGTTGAGCATGTGCAGCAGGTGCAGGACGCGCTGGGCCGCGAGTTTCTAGTCGAGAATGTTTCTAGTTACCTGAGCTTTCGCCACGCCGAGATGCCGGAGTCCGCTTTCGTTGCCGAACTGGTGCGGCGTAGTGGCTGCGGCTTGCTGTTGGATGTGAACAATGTCTACGTCAACAGCGTCAACCACGGTTTTGATCCGCATGAATATCTGCGCGCCATGCCGCACGTGGCCGTACGCGAAATCCATCTGGCCGGCTTTCTGCGCAAGGATCAACTGCCGGTCCCGCTGCTGATCGACAGCCACAGCCGGCCGGTCACGGACGCCGTCTGGGCGTTGTATCGCGAGACGCTGGAACTGTGCGGCCCGAAGCCGACCCTGATCGAATGGGATCAGGACATCCCCGAACTGGAGGTGCTGCTGGCCGAGGCCGCGCACGCCGAGGAGGAACTGCATGCCTGCCGCACCGCGATTGCGTGAATTGCAGCAAGGCTTCGCCGCCGCCGTGCTCGGGCGCGATGACAGCGTGTCGACATGGATCGACGGCGGCGGGCTGGAACCAGCGGCACGCCTGCGCGTCTACGAACACGCCATCGCCGCCACCCTGACCGCTGCCCTGCGCGACAGCTATCCCGGCGTGCTTGCCCTGGTAGGCAAGGACTTCTTCGATGCGATGGCCGCACGCTACCGGCGACACTACCCCTCAACCAGCGGCAACCTGCAGCACTTTGGTGCCGCACTGGCCGACTTCCTTGCCGACATGCCCGAAGCGCACAGGCTGCCCTACCTGCCCGATGTGGCGCGACTGGAGTGGTGTCGTCAGTTGACCGCACTGGCGGCCGATGCGACCACCGTCGATGCGTCGCGCTGCGCCGAGGTGGCCGCGGCTGCGCCAGAGCGGCTGCGCGTATGCCTGCATCCCAGCGTGCATTTGCTGCGCAGCGCGCATGCGGTGCTCAATCTCTGGCAATGGTGCCAAGCGCCTTCCGACATCGCACCAAGCGTGGACGAAGGCGAGCAGGTCTTGCTTTGGCGCGAAGATGGCGAGGTCGCCATGGCCACACTCGAGCCGGCCACCTTTCGCTGCATCGAGATGCTTGCTGGCGGAAATGATGTGGCCACCGCCTGGGCCGGCGCTTGTGACATGGACCACGCATTTGATCTTGAATCCTGCCTGCGCGACCTGCTTGGGCATAACCTGATTGTGGCATTTACCGACGAGGGGACATCACCGTGAAAGACTTCATCATGAGTGTCGAGAGCATTTATGCACGACTGGCTCTCGCTCTCTCGGGTTTGGGTCCGGTGGTATTGCTGATGTTCCGGGCCTGGGTGGCGCTGGCGTTCTGGCGCGCCGGCGTGGTCAAGCTCGACGACCCGATGGGGACGTCGTATCTGTTCAACAACGAATACCACGTACCGCTAATGTCGGGCGACGCGGCGGCCTTCCTCGGTACCTGGATCGAGCTGATCGCACCCTGGTTGCTGCTGTTCGGGTTGGGTGGTCGACTCACCGCGATGTTCCTGTTCATCTACAACATCATGGCCGTGGTGTCGTACCAGGGCTTGTGGCCAAACGGTTTCTGGACCGGGCTGATCGGCAGTGATTTCAACGATCACAAGATCTGGGCCATGATGCTGCTGGCGCTGATCGCCTGGGGCCCCGGGCCGCTGTCGATCGATCGGCTGGTGGCGCGAGTCTGGCCGGGTGCGAGGACGCGTACCCAGCCGTAACTTCTCTCCGAGTAAGACGACCGCAATGCCATCGATGTAACGGGTTTTGAATCCTTTTCACCAGTTGAATGCTCTACCAGTCATAAACCAGTCATGACATGCGGCGGACATGCTGCAATAAGAGGACACCATGCGACACGACCCACTGCTTCTCGAAGCAGCCCGGCAAGGCGACATTGTGGCGGTAGAACGTTTGCTGACCCATTGCCGGTCGGATCTGCAACGCATTGCGCAGACGCAGTGTTCAAGCAGTGTGGATCCTGAGGATGCTGTGCAGGAGTCGCTGCTGCTGATCTATCGGCGCATAGGTGCCTTGCGCACGGTGGCGTCGTTTCCGGCGTGGACGTTTTCGATCGTGCGCCGCGAATGCCACCGTCTGTGGCGTGCC
>JALYXN010000055.1 GCA_030947085.1 Pseudomonadota bacterium
CTTCGACGGCGGCTCGCTGTCGTCATTGCAGTTCGGCGCCCGTTATGCCAAGCACACCCGTGAAAACGACTACGCGTTTGCCCAAGGGCCGAACGCAGGTTTCAATGACACGGCCAATTTCCCCCAAAGCTTCAGTCACTATCCGGGCGATTTCAACAGCACCGTAGGGGGCTCGTTTCCGCAGAACATCTGGTACTACAGCCAGGCCGATCTGGCCGCCTACGATGCCAAATACGCCAATCGCGGTCCGGAGCGCCTCTACCCCAACGACATCTACAAAGTCGACGAAAAAGACGGCGCCTTCTACGTGCAGGCCAATTTCGGCGGTGACGGCTGGGGTGGCAACCTGGGCGGACGCTATGTCACCACCAAGGAGCAGATCGGCTATACCAGCAATACGCCGCAGGAAGCTGGCGCGCAGGGGCCGATTCTCGGTTCGGCGTTCTTCCCGGCGGGCTACTTCTTCAATACCTACAAGGACACGTACAAGAAGTTCCTGCCCAGCGCCAATCTGAAGGTCAACCTGAGCGAGGATCTGCTGGTGCGTGTGGCGGCGTCGCAGACGCTGACCCGTCCGGACTACTCGGCGCTCGCCGGCACCGTGTCGCTGGACGATCTTGGTCATACCGGCAGCGGCGGCAACCCGCACCTGAAGCCGTTGCTCTCAAGCAACTTCGATGCATCGATGGAATGGTATTTCGCGCCACGCGGCTTGTTGTCCGCCGGCGCCTATATCATGTCGCTGAAGGACTACGTCAACTTCAATGTCGAAAATCGCAGCTATCTGGATATGCAGGCCAGCACCACGGCCAAACACGACGTGTACGCCAATTACCAGGTGAGCATTCCGAGCAATACCCGCGGACAGGTCAAGGGCGTCGAGCTTAACTATCAGCAGCCGTTCGGCGACTACCTGGGCATGGCATTGAACTACACCTACGCCAACGGCCACGCCTCCAACAACGAGCCGCTGCAGGGCACGTCGAAAAACACCGCCAACGCGTCGGGCTACTTCGAGAATGACCGCTTCAACGCACGTGTGACCTACACCTACCGTTCCTCGTACTACGCCGGTCCGGACCGAGCGGGCTTCTTCTATCTCGGCGGCACGGGTTACCTGTCGGCGTCGCTGGGCTACAAGGTCAACGACTGGATGTCGATCTCGCTCGACGGCCTGAATCTGAACAACCCGACGCTGAGGTATTACGTCAAGTCCAGCGACTACAGCAAGCAGCCGCGCGCGTTCTATTCCAATGGTCGCCAGTACTACCTCAGCCTGCGCTTCAAGTTCTGATCCATCGCTTCAGTTGTACCGTGAGCCAGGGATGGCTCGCATCCTCCCCAAACGGGCCCGCGCACGCATTTACGGGCCCGTTTTTTTTGTGGGGAGTCATGCTTTTGATCTCGCATGGCATCCTGCAGTCTCGACATGGAGAAGCCTGATGACGCGACATCTGATCTGTCTGATATGCGGCCTGCTGACGCTGGCATCCTTTTCGACGCAAGCCGACATGTTGCTCCCAGCCCAACCGATTTCCCTGATTCCACTGCCGGCACAGCTGCAGCGTGCCAGCGGCAGTTTTCTTGTCGACGCGAACACCACCATCGTGGTGGGCGACGACAACCCGTCCACCTTGCGCACCGCTACCTGGCTGTCTGCACTCCTGAACCGCACGCGTGGACTGCATCTGGCTCTGAAGCAAGGTGCAACGCGCGATGGTGCCATCGTGCTGCGGCACGATCCGCAGCTGAAGCAGGGCGGCAAGGAAAGCTACACGCTCGATGTGACGCCACAAGGCATCCGCGTCAGCGCCCGCGATGACGCCGGCCTGTTCCGTGGCGCGACTACCTTGTGGCAGTTGCTGACGCCGAACGCGAAGCAAGGCGCCGTCAACGTGCCGGCACTGCATATCCGCGATCAGCCGCGCTTTGTCTGGCGCGGCCTGATGCTCGACTCCGCGCGGCATTTCCAGTCGGTCGCCGACGTCAAGCGATTGCTCGACCAGATGGCCCAGCACAAGCTCAACGTGTTGCACTGGCATCTCACCGACGATCAGGGCTGGCGCATCGAGATCAAGCAGT
>JALYXN010000135.1 GCA_030947085.1 Pseudomonadota bacterium
TCGGCGATGCGGAACCACTCGTGCTGGTGATAGCGCGAGGTCGACACAAAGGCCAGCGTGTTGCCGTCCGGTGCCCATTTCACGTCGTCCCAGCCGCCGTCCGGGCCACAGCTGACGTCGTCGCACAGGGTCGAGCGATGCTGGTCCGGCGGCATCTGCAGGCGTACGACTTTTTGCGATGGCACGTCGATGATGACGCGCTCGATCATGGTCACGTTCTTGTCGCCGGGCAGCGGATATTTCCATGACTCGAGCTTCGCATGACCGACCTTGGTGCTGATCAGGTACATGTTGCCGGTCTTGCGCTGGTCCTGCTGGAACGTGGCGATCTTTTTCGAATCCGGCGACCATTCGACGATGGCGTTGTCGGTGTGCTTCCAGCCGGCGTTGTCGGTGGCGTAACCGAAGTTCTTCACGCCATCGGTGGTGAGTTGGGTTTCCTTGCCGGTGGCGACATCGCGCACCCACAGGTTCCAGTCACGGATGAACGCTTCGGACTTCTTGTCCGGCGACAGCGCACCAGGTTCGTCACCGGTGATCACCTTGCCGGAGGCGTCCTTCGCCTGCACGCCTATGTCGACCACGCAGGCAGCCATCGCCTGGTCGCACAGGAAGTCCTTGCCTTGCAGGACACCCTTGTCACGCGTCCCGATGGCGATCTGGCCATCGGGCTTCACGCTGTAATCGGTGATCGGCAGCTTTTTCGCGTCGACCGGCTTGTCGCCCGCCTTGCTCAACGCCGCGGCCAGTTTCGCCTGATCGAACAGCGCACTGGCCTTGCCGTCGACCACATTCATCTGCATGAAGTGATCGCCGCTGGCATCGTGGTCGCGATACCAGAAATGACCGTCGTCGAGCCACTTCACCTGCTGCACCGCGTGATCGACCAGCGGCGTGGTGTTGTAGGACATGAAGCGTTCCGCGTGCGCGTAATCGTCGGCGCTGAGCACTCGGCCCTGGGCCGCGACGCCGCCCGACAGTAACCCCAATATCAACGCGCCGAACAGGCGCGACTTGCCGAACATTGAATGCATGGTTTGCTCCTGGAAAATCCGATCGTTCGGGCAGCCTGTGGCGCAGGCATACCTACCCGGCGATGCTAGCGCGATATCGGGTCCGACTCCCTGTGCCAAAGGTCCGGGCTGCCACGCTGAGGGGTTGTCGGCCGCTACACTGCTGCAGTGCACACTCATTTCCCCACTGATCCGGACCCCATGCTCAAGCCCCCGACCGAAGCGCGCCTGCTGGAAATGGTTTTCCCCCACCACACCAATCACCTGGGGACGCTGTTTGGCGGCCAGGCGCTGGCGTGGATGGACAAGGCCGCGTTCATCGTCGCCTCGCGTTATGCGCGCCGTACCGTGGTTACCGCGCGCTCGGAGGAGGTCAACTTCCGCGTCCCGGTACGCACCGGACAACTGGTAGAACTGGTGGCCAGCGTCGTGAAAGTGGGTCGCAGCTCGATGCACGTCGAAGTGGAAATGACCGCCGAGGATCTGCTCAGCGGCGATCGGCGCATCTGCACCACCGGCCGCTTCGTGATGATTGCGCTGGATTCCAACGGCACGCCCGCACCGATTCCCGCGCTGGCGCTCGACTGACCCGCCACGCTTGACGGTGGGCGGCGACCATTGCACGCTGCGACTTTCATTCAGGGTGCCGCCGCGATGCCCCAGCGCCTCAAAATCATTGGCAACTATGTCTCGCCCTACGTGCGAAAGGTGCTGGTCTGCCTGGAATGGAAAGGCCTCGACTACGAGATCGACCCGATCGCCCCGTTCGTCGGCAACGACGAATTCAGCCGGCTCAGTCCGCTGCGCCGCGTGCCAGTGCTGATCGACAACGCACTGGTGTTGAACGACTCCTCGGTGATCTGCCAGTACCTTGAGGACAAGCACCCTGCGCCGACTCTCTTTCCACGCGACATCGCCGAGCGCGCCCAGGCGCGCTGGCTGGAGGAATTCGCCGACACACGACTGGGCGAAGTGGTGGTTTGGCGACTGTTTTACCAACTGGGCGTGAAGCGCCACCTGTTCCACCAGGAAACCGACCACGCCGTGGTGGCGCAGGCGCGCGAGGTGGATGTTCCCGAGGCGCTGGACTATCTCGAGAGCCAGCTGCCTGACACGGGCTTCGTGTTTGGCACGCCATCGATTGCCGACATCACCATCGCCAGCTTCTTCCGTACCGCCGCGTTTGTGCGCTACGTCATCGACGCCGAACGCTGGCCACGTTGCTCCGCCCTGGTCAAACAGACGCTGGCGTTGCCGCCGTTTGCGAAACTGGCCCGCTTCGAGGAATGCATCCTGCGTTTGCCGTTAGCCGAACAACGAGCCGCTCTGCTGGCTGCCGGCGCACCCTTGAGCAACGATACGCTGGGCAACACGGCACCGCGTCACGCCTTTGGGCGCGAGGCGTAAGCCGTCACAGCGCAACGTTTCGGCGCGACCCTCCTCGGTGGCCACGTCCGCCGCCACCGAGCCGACATTAAAATGGCCCGGGCCGTCGCCAGACCGAAGCCCTGGAGCCTCCCGTGATCAACACGCGCTTGTCCTGGAGATTCATGATTCGCCGCCTCGCTCGTCAATGCGGTTGCTCAGCCTTGGGATAATTGGATGGATACATGGCCCTTCGCGCGTCGTCGTCGAGCTCCTTCTGGAAAACGTGCTCGCCGCCCACCAGTCGTGCCCGTGCCGCCGCCGGTCGCGCATCGATCGCCTTGAACCATCGTTGCAGATGCGGAAAGCTGGCCAGCGGCTCTTCCAGGCCAGCCATCACCACCGGGGCGCGATCCAGCCAGCCCCATGCCGACATGTCGACGATGGTGTACTGGCTGCCGACCAGGTACTCGCGTCCGGCCAGGTGCTCATTGAGGACACGGTAGTGCCGCTCGATCTCGTTGCGATAGCGATTGACCGCATACGGCAGCTGCTCGGGAGCCGCGCGCTGAAAATGCACCGCCTGACCGGAAAACGGACCCACGCCGCTGCTGATGAAAAACAGCCACGACAGCAGCTCGGGGCGGTCCGCCGCAGTGCCGTTGAAGCGCCCCATTTTTTCGGCGAGATACAGCAGAATCGCGCTGGAATCGAACACCCGCACTTCCCGTCCGTCGGGCCCGTCGGTGTCGATAATCGCCGGCAACTTGCCATTCGGATTGATCGCCCGAAATGCGGGCGCGTGCTGCTCGCCTTTCATGGTGTCCACCGGCACCACCTCGTACGGCTCACCAACCTCTTCGAGAAAAAGCGCGACCTTGGCCGGGTTGGGGGTCGGGTGAAAATAGAAACGGATCATGCCGGGCACCTTGCAAGATTAAGGGAACGTGATATCACGCCCGAGGATCACATCACGTGAATCCGGTCCGCGGCAGCGGCAGCGGCAGCGGTAAAACTGCCTGGTTCAACGATCCAGGTAAACAACGCATGGCGTCGAACCATTCATGTTTAGTTGCCGCCGATGGAATAGTGCCGCTCACCCCTGTCTGTGTATCTCAGTGTCTCGACGGCGCACCCTGTATCCACCCTCACCCGCCGGAGTCACCGATGCAGACCCGAACCCTCGGCCGTCACGGCCCCAGCGTCCCCGCCTTAGGCCTGGGCTGCATGGGCATGAGCGATTTCAACGGCCAGCGTGACGACGCCGAATCGATCGCCACCATCCAGCCATTCCCGGTACCAAGCGGCGCTCGCGGCTGGACGAAAATCTGAACGCGCTCGAGGTGCCACTGAGCGCGGACGAGCTCACCGCCATCGATGCGGTATTTCCCCCGGATGCGGCCGCCGGTGACCGCTACGCCACCTCGATGATGCACATGGTCAACGTGTGACTGCTGGTGGCCGTCCTTCACGCGAAGGGCGGCCGCCAAACCGCTAGACTGGCCTGCATGAGCACACCCGAACACTCCCCGCTGGGCAAGGAAACGGCCTACGCCGATCGTTACGATGCCAAGCTGCTGTTTCCGATCTCGCGCTCGGACAAGCGCGCCGAACTCGGCATCGCTGAACCGCTGCCCTTTCACGGCGTGGATATCTGGAATGCCTACGAGCTTTCCTGGCTCGATCCACGCGGCAAGCCGATGGTGGCGCTGGCCGAGATCCGGGTACCGGCAGCCTCGACCCACATCATCGAGTCGAAGTCGTTCAAGCTGTATCTCAACGGCTTTGCGCAAGAATGCATCGCCGATGCGGACACGCTCGGTACCACCCTGATGCACGACCTCTCCGCCGCCGCCGGCGCAGTCGTCAGCGTCGCCCTGAGTGAGGCAAGCGCCGCGTCGCTGCCGGTCGGCACCTTGCGGGGAGCGCTGCTGGACGACCAGGACATCGAGATTGACGACTACGGTCCGCCGCGCAGTGACTTCCTCACCACGGATGCGAGCGCACAGCCGATCGAGGAAACGCTGGTGTCGCACCTGCTGCGTTCCAACTGCCCGGTCACCGGCCAGCCCGACTGGGGTAGCGTGCAGATCGCCTATCGCGGCGCCCCGATCGACCATGCGGGATTGCTGCGATACCTGATCTCGTTTCGCACCTACAACGAGTTCCACGAACAATGCGTCGAGCGCATCTTTGTCGACCTGATGGAAAACTGCGCGCCGCTGCAGCTGAGCGTGTACGCCCGTTACACCCGTCGCGGTGGCCTGGATATCAACCCGTTCCGCAGCAGCACGCCGGCCTCACCGGACAATATCCGCACCGTTCGGCAGTAGTCAGTGCCATTCGAATACGCCCGCGCGACAGCAAGGTGTGAAAGTTCAGTCAAGCGCACACCATCGGTAACCGGACCTTCATATCAAACGCGCTAGCCTTGCAGGACTGTTCCACGCTGCTGGACGCCGCTACCGCCTGCACCCGCACCGACCTGCGCTCCGCGGCTGAACCTGGAGTTTTCATGACACGCTTCATTCGTCACACCGCGATTTACAGTCTCAGCCTCGCTGGCCTTCTGCTGCTCAGCGCCTGCGGCAAGAGCGATACCCCGCCGCCCGACACCGCGCCCGCCACCGGCAGCACCACGGCCATGGCGACGGCAGCCACCGCTGCTGCCCCGATGTCGGCGCCACAGCTGCCACCTGCTTCCAGCGGCACCGCACCGGCCCCCGCAACCACAGTAGCGATGGCGCCCCCAGCCCCCCTGGCTCCCGCGCTGAGCGTGGCAAAAGTCACGCTGGGCAGCGAGGTAGACGCCAACCATCAGGTAAAAAACGCCAGCTCGAGTTTTCCCTCCAATGACAAAACGCTCTACGCCAGCGTGGCCACCGAAGGCAGCAGCGGCGGCGCCACGCTCAATGCCAAGTGGAGCTATCTCGAAGGCACCAGCCAGCTGGTCAGCAGCATCAGTCAGTCGATCGCCACCGACGGCCCGGCCGTGACTACATTCAAAGTTCAGAACCCCGACCTTTGGCCTGAGGGAAAGTACCGCGTAGAGATATCACTGGATGGCAAGCAGGTCGCGAAGCAGGATTTCGAGATCAAGAAAAGCTGAGCCCTGTTCCAGTGTCAGGTAAGAAAAGGCGCCTTCGAGGCGCCTTTCTGTTGTGGTGCAGGTAGCGGCGTGAGAGCCGAGGCTCGACGCCACCGCGTGCCCAGAAGCGTGATACCTGCAGCGGTGTAGCCGATGAAGACGATTACCTCACAATCTGTTCATCGCCCTGGTTGCGTACTTTGAGAGCGGTGATCACACCGCGTCGCTGCAATCCGCCTATTCCTGCATATAGGGTGGTTTGCGCCACCAGAGGATCGTCCCCATGCGCTTCACTTATCCGATCATTTCAATGATGGCGCTGTTTGGCTCGCTCGCCACCAGCTCGGCGTTTGCCCAAACAAATTCCCCCGCCACGCCACCTCACTCCATCACGACGCCGCAACAAACCGCGCCACCCGCCCGCATTGGGCCGCCACCGATCGTTACGCCACCGACGAACTCGGCGCTGCCGCCCTCTGGCGCCTCCACCGCCACGCCGCCGGGAAA
>JALYXN010000164.1 GCA_030947085.1 Pseudomonadota bacterium
CGGATCGTGTCGATCGCCACGCCGACGCGCTTGGCCACGGCACCGATGGTCATGGAAGAGGTTTGAGTAGTCATACTCATAGTCTACACTCTTGATCAAGGCCAAGGGTCAAGTGTCGATCACGGCAACTGGATTCACTCGAACGCAACCCGGAAACCGGATAATCCGCCGCAGACGTGCGCGCCGCTCCGGCGAGCAGTCCTTCGCCATAAAAAGGAATACGCCCGCATGTGGATCGCAATGCTCGTCGCGATCGTGATCACGACCCTCCTCGTGGTCAGTGCAATGAACTTTCATCGGCCGGAGAAATCCGTTCGTCACCAGATTGATCATTGCCACCCGATCGACGATCCGCAATTCGAGCTGGAAATGGACGCCATGCTCGGTCCCGACGTGCTGGCCGGCAACGACATCCGGCCTCTGCAGAATGGCGATGAGATTTTCCCCGCCATGCTCGAGGCGATCCGTGGCGCGCGCCGCAGTATCACCTTCGAGACCTACATCTACTGGTCGGGCAGCATCGGCCGCGATTTCGCCGATGCGCTGAAAGAGCGTGCTTGCGCGGGAATCCCGGTGCACGTGATGCTCGACTGGGCCGGCACCGTCAAGATGGATGACCAACTGCTCGACGAACTTACCGACGCCGGGATCGAGGTCGAGCATTATCATCCGTTGCGGTGGTACAGCATCTCGCGACTGAACAATCGCACCCATCGCAAACTGCTGGTCGTGGATGGCCGCATTGGCTTCACCGGCGGCGTGGGAATCGCCGATCAATGGCGGGGACATGCGCAGGATCCGCAACATTGGCGCGACATCCATTTCCGCGTTGAAGGCCCCGCGGTGGCTCAACTGCAGTCCGGCTTCATGGACAACTGGATCAAGACCACCGGTCGCGTGCTGCACAGCGACCGCTATTATCCGCCATTGAAGCCCGCCGGCGACAAGCGCATGCACCTGTTCGTCAGTTCGCCCGCCGGCGGCAGCGCCAGCATGCATCTGATGTACCTGCTCGCCGTGGCCGCTGCGGTCAGGTCGATCGATCTGCAGGCGGCGTATTTCATCCCCGACCGCCTGATGGTTGATGCCCTCATCGCCGCTCGCCGCCGCGGCGCCCGCATTCGGCTGCTGGTTCCGGGCCAATATATCGATTCGATGCTGGTTCGCATGGCCTCCAAACGGCGCTGGGGTCGCCTGCTCGACGCTGGCGTGCAGATTTTCGAATACCAGACCACGATGATGCACAACAAGATGCTGATCTTGGACGGCTACCTGGTGTCGGTGGGATCGACCAACTTCGACATGCGCTCATTCGACCTCAACGACGAAGCCAGCCTGAACATCTATTCCACTGAATTCGGCCAGCAGATGACCGCCGTCATCGACGCCGACCTGCGCCATGCCACGCCTTATACGCTGGACATGTGGCAACGGCGGGGGTGGTCGCAGAAACTGGGCGAACTGCTGGTTCGTCCGGCGGAGTCGCAGCTTTGATGGTCGGACCCGCTGCGGCAGTGGCTGAATGAGAACCCGAGCTATGGCGCCCTGAAGCCGGTGTGACATTGACCGTCCGCAGCGCTGCTCCGATGATGGCGAGATGTCTATATTACTTCGCTGTCTTTTCCTTCTTCTGCTTGCCCTCGGCAGCGGTGCCGTCCATGCGCAGGAAGACCAGCGCGCGCCGCCGCAACAAAACGCTACGCCGGCCGAAAAACTCGATCAGTTGAGCAAGCAGATGGATGCGATCCAGCTGTCGTTGAAGGGCAAGAAGACCGACATCCCACTGGCCACGCTGCGCACCGATGCCATCAGCATAGAGGATCAGTCGCGCGATCTTGCCGCCGGCATCGCGCCCCAGATGGCTGCCCTGCAGCCGCAACTGAGCGTCCTCGGACCTCCTCCCGCCGCCGGCCAGCCCCCCGAATCACGCGAGGTCAGCGCGCAACGGCGCAAGTTGAACAAGGCCAATGCCGACCTGGATGCGCAACTGAAACAGGCGCAACTGCTGCATCAGGAGGCGACGCAGCTTGCGACCCAGATCACCGGCATGCGCAACGACCAGTTCCAGGCGCGTATGGCCGAGCGCACCGCCACGCCCTTCAGCACCGAATTCTGGGCCGATCCGGTGCACGCGTTCCCCGACGACGCCAGACGATTGCGTCAACTGGGTTCGCGCGGCCTCGATGCGTGGAAGACATCCTGGAAACCCGCCAACCGCCTACCTTTGCTGATCTGCCTCGTCGGCGCCTTTCTGCTGCTGGCGATCGGTCGCTGGTTGCTGGAACGCTGGTTGCTGCGCATCGCGACTCAGCGGGTGCCGGCCGGCCACCTTCGTCGCAGCGCGCTGGCGCTCGCCGTGGCGCTGCTGTCGGTCTTCACCACCGGGATGGCGGCGCAACTGGTGTATCTGGGGATCAACTGGAATGGCATCCTCGACGACGACCTGAACGCACTGGTTCGGTCGATCGTCGGGCTAGTCCTGTTCGCCGCCTACATGGTCGGTCTTGGCCGTGCCCTGCTTTCCGTCAACCGGCCCTCCTGGCGCCTGCCCGACCTGTCCGAACCCGAGGCCCGGGCTCTGCGTCCGTTTCCGTGGTTGCTGGCGGCATCGGCCCTGATGCTGGGCCTGTTCGAAAAAATCAACCGTGCCATCGGCTCCAGCCTGCCAGCCACGGTCGCCACGCGGGCGTTCATCGCCTTGCTGATTGGCGCCCTGATCGGTGTCGCCCTGTTCAAATTGCGCCGTGCGCGCCGGCAACTGAGCGCCGAAGGAGAAAAGCCGCCGCCGCGCCCCCTGTGGGTGGGCGTCCTGACGGCCACGGCCACACTGGGAACGGTAGTGAGCTGGCTCGGTGTCGCGACGGGTTACATCGCGTTGGGTTTTTTCGTCGCGCGACAGATGATCTGGGTCGGCGTGATCGTGCTGACCCTGTACCTGCTGATCCATCTGCTGCAGGATCTTTTTCATACCCTGCTGTCGCCGGACAGCC
>JALYXN010000205.1 GCA_030947085.1 Pseudomonadota bacterium
AAAAAAAGCCCCTAGGCGAATCAATCGCTTAGGGGCCGGTATTGGTGGAGGTGGCGGGAGTCGAACCCGCGTCCGAAGATGTTTGATTCCCAGTTCTACATGCTTAGCTCACCGTTGAATTTCGTCCGCCGACAGTACGATGTGCAAAACGCATCGATGGACAAACCCGCTAGATTTAGCTCTGGACCGGCAGGCGGCGGTCTTCGGGCGATCTCATGATAATGACCCTACACCGGCGAGCATGAGCACAAGACCGGTTCGGGACTGGGCCTTTATGGGGCCGAAGGCTTCTTAGGCAGCGATCGCCATGTGGAAATCGCTATCGTTTGCAGCCACAGTGTTCAAGTTGTTTTTGGCAACTATATGTTTTGCAACTGGATTAACGAGGGAAGTCGCCTCCTCGGCATGCACCAAGCAATCGCACTACCCCCGTCGAAGCCAGGACACCCCCGGGGAAACTTTGAATTGCAAGTCACTATATATGGCTGGCGCGTCGCTTATCAAGATCCGTGACAGCTCCCAAAAAGAGCGCCCAGAGGCTGTTGCGGTCGCCAGGCTCCAATCCGGTGCCAGTAGCCAGGCGGCGACGCTCCACGTCGACATGGAACTGGCGATAAGTCAGGCGCGCGTCCTGCGAACGCACCACAAGGCGGGACGCTTCGGCTACGTCGCAGTAAGTGGCATCCCGGGTCAGAGACATTTTTACGACCCGACCTGGTGTTTCCAGGATTCACTCCGCGAGCAGTGCTTTCAACCGCCTCGCCGCAGAGTGGAATTTCACTTCGGCGGGATCGAATGCTTCGGGATCATAGTCGCCGAACCAGTTGAGCAGTTCCTCGGTGTCCTCGTCCGCCTGTTCGGGGTGGGCGATGGTGGAGCAGAGGAGGTCGTAACCCGGAGGTCCGCCGCAATCTTCGGGGGGACAGGCGCGGGCGCCGTCGAGGCAGCGAGGGTATTTGGTCTTGGTTTCGCGCGGCGGGATAGCTTCGAGTTTGACGGTGTGGCTCCAGCCGTCGCCGAAGTCGTACAGATAGCTGCCACTGTCGCCGCGCTTGGCGAAATATTCGGTGATCGGTACGTCCCAGTCGGCGCGTTCGGAGTTATCGCCGTCTGTCATGTCGTCTTCCATCGGGATGCCGATGCGCTGCCCGTTGCGCCTGTCGCCGAGCTGGAATTCGTGGAGGTGGGCGTCTTCCCAGCCCATGGCGTCGTTGATGGCGCAGTGCAGATCCCAGAAGGTGCTTGCGCTGGGAAGCTCAATGCGGCGCCAGACCGGCGGCGTGATGGCATCGAGTGCGATCCTGAATTGATGCACGGTTGCGCCGGGTTTTTTGGTTACTGCTTTGGCGGACCTACCGGCTTTTTTGCTGGCGCCCGGTGCGGGTGTACCGAACCATTGTTCGAACGCGGCCTTGCCACGTGCCCAGGCTTTCTCGTCGAGCGAAACGCTATAGCTTTTCCCACGTGGTTCGCCGATCAGACCGCTTGCGTGCAGGCGGTCGAGTGCATCCCAGGGCAGAGATTTCCAGGCGGTATGCCCGCCAAACTCGGTTTCACTGCCATTGAACCAGAGCAGAGCAAGCACAACGTCGTCGAGTAAATCGGCGTTGAATTCAGGTTCGGACATGGGACGGCTCCATCGATCAAAGGGGGGCATCATACTAATGGCGCCAGAATAGCGAGGGACAGGTCAGCAGCCACGCGGGCGTCGGCGATGGTGGCGCTGAGTAGTGTCAGGGACTGAACAAACGGGTTGCAGCACTTTCCGCCTTGCTCACTCAGGCCGCCAGTGCCGCTCCATTTCCAGATAGGTGAACGACGCAGACCAGGTGATCAGCACAAAGCCGGTCAGCGCCTCGGTGCCGACCAGAAAGCGGATCGGACCCTGGGGAATGACGTCGCCGAAACCCACCGTGGAATAGGTCACCGCGGAGAAATACACGTGGTCAAAAAGCGTGCCTGGCGCTATGCCGTGCAGCGCGCCGAAACGTGGGTCGGCCCATAGCAGCCCGAATAGCGCGAGGCCAAACATCCAGATCTCCAGCACGTGCAGCAGCAACACGCCGAAGATACCGACCAGCACCCGTCGGCGTTGCTTTCCGCCCAGGTGGGGAAGGCTGCGCGAGATAAGGGTGAGGCCCTCGTAGTGCAGCAGCACACACGCCGCCACTGCTGCGATGGTGGCTACCGCCACGCCCAGGTTGATACCCCAGTAGCGGTACGCATCGACCTGCGCCAGCAGTCGCGGCATCGCGTCGATGTCGCTCCAAGTCAGTCCCATCGCTGCCCCCATGTGTTGCCTTGGTCGATTCGTTCCGCTCGCGTGCGCATCAACCGACACTTCCGACCCTACACCTGTTGCAAGAAAGGCAGGCATTGCGGTTCATCTGCCAGCTGCCTGGGGATACGGGGACGGAAGTCAGGCCGCTGTATGGGCAGGTGACGGCGTTATCGTGCGCGGCGACGATCTGCCCGCGTCCGGTCCGATTCAGCCAGGTGCTGATCGTTGACAGACAGTGCTGTGCGCCTTCCCGCCGGTGCGGTGGTGGATACAGCTTTTGCTGTCTTAGATGAATGTGGTCGACTTCGCGAAGAAAAGCGCGGTGATATTAGCTTAGGCGGAAGTCGTGGCCCGGCGCTGTATCCCAACTGCTGATCGCAGGCTTGCCGGATGGGCGGTACTGAAGGTCACCACCAATGACGTCCTGGAGGCTGGGCTGCAGCGCGGGAGGCATCGATATGGATTTCAAGGACGAAAGGGCACCTGGCAAGGGAGCCATCCCGCCAACAGCTTGCACATAGGCGATCGGTCAGCCAGCGGCCCACGGAAGCGCCATCCGACTCGTAGTTCCGTACAGCATATGACGCTGCCTTTCCTGCGCACAAACTCGAAACTGTCGTAGATGTTTACACTTTTCACCTTTTCTTCACGAAACCTAACTGCAAGTAACTGAAAATTATACACCTGGGTCTCAGGCACGCAAATTGCTTAACGAGTCACGCGCAAGAGGGTTTGGCGCTTACTCAGGGGATACACATGAATGTGTTTCAAACAAGGATCGTGAGCACGCTGGTGCTTGCAGCGGGCATGCTGATGGGCGGCGTCGCCAGTGCCGCGCCCATTACCAT
>JALYXN010000219.1 GCA_030947085.1 Pseudomonadota bacterium
ACCAGCGGATCTGCTGCTTCTGATCGAGCAGCACGATCGCATCGGGCAGCTGGCTGGCGGCGTTGCGCAGATCGCGCAGATTGGAGGCAAGGCGGCGGGAACGCGTCATGAAACGGTCATGTTGGAGGGGGCTGGCGGTAGCCGATACAGCCATCATGGGCTGGGTTTGATGACGAATTCGAGTCAATAGCAAGACGACTTCCGCCACGGCGACAAGGGCGACGCCGGTGACCACGTGGCCACCGGCAAGCCAGCCGAGCAACGCGCCGCCCACCAGCGCAGCGGCCAGCGTGGCAGCCAGTCTCCAGAATGGCGTGGCGGAAGAAATCATGTGAGCGTCGCGGCCGAGGGTGCAGGAGACTCAGCATCGGCAAAAGCCGCCGTCGTCGCAAGCCCTCGAGCCGGGTCACACGCTGATCGAGAAGCGATAACCAGTGCCGCGCACGGTTTGCACCAGGTTGTCCAACTTCCACGGCTCCAGTGTTTTGCGCAGCCGGCGGATGTGCACATCGACGGTGCGCTCCTCCACGTACACACTGCCGCCCCACACGTGATCGAGCAGTTGCGCGCGGGAATACACCCGCTCGGGATGGGTCATGAAAAAATACAGCAGCCGATATTCGGTCGGGCCGATGGACACCGGATCGTCGCCAGCGAACACACGGTGTGCCGGGCCGTCGATACGCAAACCGCCCATTTCCACCACGCCGGAGCCATCGTCGCCCTGACTGCGTCGCAATACGGCCTTGATCCGGGCAACCAGTTCGCGGGTAGAGAACGGCTTGACCACGTAATCATCGACGCCGGCTTCCAGGCCGTTGACGCGATCCATCTCCTCACCGCGCGCCGTGAGCATGATGATCGGGATTTCCCGACTGAGTTCTTCCTTGCGCATGCGCCGGGCCAGCTCGAGCCCGCTGGTGCCAGGCAGCATCCAGTCAAGCAGGATCAGGTCGGGCACTTGCTCGGCGATAGCCAATTGGGCGGCGCGTGCATCGGCTGCCTGCATCGCTTCCATGCCCGCTTTGCGCAGGGCAAAGGCAATCATTTCGCGAATGGAGGCTTCGTCTTCAACGATCAGGATGCGTTTGTGCACGCCTTGGTCTGCCAGTGGTTATGACGGGGATATTGCAACGCATGAATGTTACGCGTCCATGACATGCGGGCAGGGTGACAGTAAAACGTCACCAGCGCGGAGTCGGAACGCTTGGGCTTGCCGCGCCGGCATCGACGCTGAAGCAAAGTCGGCCAGCGCAGCTGTTTGCCTGCTGCAACTGATGATTTCCGTCCGGCCGGTCGTCAGTCTTGATATTGCGTTTGCTCAGTTCGAGCACGAGCGGAGTCAGCTCCGCGATACGCGCCTGGATACGCACCCGGGCGTAGTAATCCAGATCGTCACGCTTCATCAGCCGCTTGAGCTGCTCCATCGCGTCATAGGGGCGACCGGAGTAGTAGCTGGCGTCGGCAAACGCTTCCCCGGCACGGACACTGTCGCCCGCCTTCTCGCTGGCGCGGGCGTAGGTGCTGTAAACATCCGGTTCGCTGGCATTGTCCAGCAGCGGGCGCAGCAGGTTCGCCGCAACGCTGGCCTGGCTTTTTTTGCCCGTTTCGGTGAGGGCCTTGGCATAGGCCAAAGCCACCGCGCGATTTCGTGGTGACTGGGCATTCAGGCCGCTGTAGATGTCCAGTGCGGTACCGCGATGTCCGCTTTGAAGATTCGCATCGGCCAGCGCCAGCCGCAGAATCAGATTGCCCGGCGCGGATTTCAGCAAGGGCTGCAATTGCTCGACAGCCTGTTCACCGCGTCCGCTGGCCACCAGCGCAAGGGCATAGCCATAACGGTTGGCGGGGGTGTCAAAGCCGGGTTGCTCTTTCAGGCCGGCGCTGTAGTAGGTGACCAGCCTGCGTGCATCACCGGCCAGCACCCGGACCCGCTCGCGCATCAGTGCGTAGTTGCTGAGTTTGCCGGCGTCGGGCGCGGCCATCAGTGCCGCGGGATCTTTCACAAACGCCATCGGCGCGGTGCTTTTTTCCCACAGTTGCCGGTCCATCAGGGACCCGGTAAGTCGCAACTTCTGTGCAGCAATCAGCGCGCCAGCGCGTGATTTTGCGTCACTGATGCGCATGGTCGTCACCGGATGGGTCAGCAGCAGGGAGGGAACATTAATGCCGCCAGCCCCAGCACTCATGACGTCTTCCATGCGCTGGAAAAAGTCCGCCATCGCGTTCGGATCGAAGCCGGCATTGGCCAGCGTCTGGATGCCCACGCGGTCAGCCTCGATCTCATCCTTGCGGGTGAAGTTAATCGACTTCTGCGCCAGCAAGCCCTGCCCGCCAGCGAGCACGGCCATCGGGGCGTCGCCGCTATGGCTGCCGGCACCGGCGACAATGGCGCCCAGCAACACCAGTGCCATCAGCGGTGCGTCTTTTTTTGAATCCTCGAACGCGCGCTGCAGGTGGTTTTGCGTGATATGGCCGATTTCATGGGCGATCACGCCGGCCAGCTCGCTTTCATTGCGGGTGATGTCGATCAAGCCCGAGTTCACCGCGATGTAGCCGCCCGGTGCGGCGAAGGCGTTGATTTCGGAGTCCTTCACGATGAAGAAGGAAAAGTGTTCCTTCGGCTTGTCACTGCCGGCAACCAGGCGGTAGCCAAGATCGTTGATGTAATCGTCGAGCAGCGGATCATCCACCACCATGTCAAGCGCGCGCATCTGGCGCAGCATCGACGCGCCATAGTCCTGCGCTTCCTGCGGCGAGATCAGCGCATTCGCCGAGCTGCCCAGATCAGGCAGGCGGATGTCCTGCTGCGCACCGGCGGCAAAGGCTAGCCCGGCGGCGATAACCGTCGTCAGTAGCCGCAGGACCAGATGTCGTGGTGCGATGCTCATGGGTAAGTGACAATAGCACTGGGCTGGTGTTCCACGCGGGATCCAACCTGCCTGAATTGCTTGCAGAGCGGGGGTGCCAGCCCCATCTGATGGGAGCCTTCCCCCTGTTTCGGAGTGTTGTGATGTCCAAGATCGAGATTTATTCCACCGCGGTGTGTCCCTACTGCGTGGCGGCAAAGAATCTGCTCAAGTCCAAAGGACTGGAGTGGACCGAAATGCGCATCGACACCGATGCAAGCGAGCGTGAGGCGATGCTGGCCCGCAGCGGGGGCCGCCGTTCGGTGCCACAGATCTTCATCAACGACCAGCATGTCGGCGGCTTCGACGAGCTGGTAGCCGCCGATCGAAGTGGCAAGCTTGCCGAGCTGCTGGATTCGGCAGCGTGAGTGATACGTCGGGCGAATTCACGGCGTTCCGGCATCGGATGAACGACCGCATTCTGGTGTAAGACCAACAGGTCGTGCGGCAGTTTTTGCGTCTGGTGGTGGGCGAATCGATCGTGATTCCCCATCGTCGTCGCGGTGGATCTGCTCGATCAACGGGAGTCCGGCGCGGGGAGTGATTCGGCCGCTTGCGCCGATCACGCTTAATCCAGCGTCAGCAGGGGGCTCTGCAGCTTTTTGTGACGCAGCGTGCGAGTATTTTCAACGCTTTGCATGCGTCTGAAGCTGTTCGTGCAAGACCGTATCGGCAATAATGAGTGGTTTCAGCGCGTGCCTGTATCCCCACCGCTCGCGCTGCTCTACGTTTCTCGTTTCAAGGAGTTACCCCCCATGAGCAAGACAATTGCCGTGATCCCGGGCGATGGCATTGGCCCCGAAATCATGACCGCCACGCTGCGCGTGCTCGACGCGCTGGACTGCGGCCTGACCTACGATTTTGTCGACGCCGGCATGGTTGCGCTGGACAAGCACGGTGACCTGCTGCCGCAGGTCACGCTGGACAAGATTGCCGAGCACAAGGTGGCGCTGAAGGGGCCGCTGACCACGCCGATCGGCGATGGCTTTACCTCGATCAACGTGACCCTGCGTCGGC
Source organism: Pseudomonadota bacterium (assembly GCA_030947085.1). Classification (GTDB taxonomy): domain Bacteria; phylum Pseudomonadota; class Gammaproteobacteria; order Xanthomonadales; family Rhodanobacteraceae; genus Rhodanobacter. The sequence goes on from JALYXN010000219.1 coordinate 3,927, forward strand.
ATTTTGACCTCTACGCCAACGTGCGCCCCGCGGTCAGCATGCCCGGGACCAAGTCGCGCTACGACCATATCGACATCATCACTGTTCGCGAGAACACTGAAGGCGCCTATCGCTCGGAAGGGCAGACGTTGTCCGATGATGGCGAGATCGCCGAGTCGGTGACCCGCAATACGCGCAAGGGCAGCAGCCGGATCGTGCGCTACGCGTTTGAACTGGCGGTGAAGAAGGGCCGCAAGAAGATCACCGCCGTGCACAAGGCGAACATTCTCAAGACCAGCTCGGGCCTGTTTCTCAACGTCGCGCGCGACATCGCCAAGGAATATCCGCAGATCGAGTTCAACGAGATGATCGTGGACAACACTTGCATGCAGCTGGTGATGAAGCCCGAGCAGTTCGACGTGATCGTCACCACCAACCTGTTCGGCGACATCATTTCCGATCTGTGCGCGGGTCTGGTCGGTGGCCTGGGTCTGGCGCCCGGTGACAACATCGGCGAGAACGCGGCGATCTTCGAGGCCGTCCATGGTTCGGCGCCGGACATCGCCGGCAAGGGCATTGCCAATCCCTGCGCGCTGCTGTTGGCCGCAGCCGACATGCTCGACTACCTGGACATGGTCGCCAAGGGCGACAAACTGCGTCAGGCGATTCGTGCCACGGTCGAGAACGACAACGACCAGGTGACGCCGGACCTCGGCGGCAAGGGCAACACCGGCAGTTTTGCCGATGCCATCGTGAAGCGTCTCAACAGCTGAGGTATTTCATCTGTCGTGATCTGAAGCCGCGGTCTTGCCGCGGCTTCGTTTTTTCAGCGCTCCGTGAAAGGACACGCGTGGGTCACAAGAGCTGATCGATCAGTGGGAAAGCGGCCACGGCGCGAGAAAGATCAGCCACAAAACCAGCGCGATGGCCAGGTATTTGCTGGCCTTGTACAGCGATCGGTAACGACGCTTGAAGCGGGCCTTGAAGCCATTGCGGGAACCGGACTTGCGCTGGCTCAGGGCAAACATCCGATTGACGAAACCGGTCTTCTCGGTCTCGCCCTCGGTGTTCGGCGAAGCGGTGATGCTGCCCATGAACGCGCCGACACGGTGGTTGATCGCGGTCATCCAGCGTGTGCTCAGCGGTCGCTCGACATCGGCAAACAGGATCACGCGCGTCTGATCGCTGGTGTTTTCCGCCCAGTGCACGTAAGTCTCGTCGAAAACGACGTCCTTTCCATCACCCCAGGCGTGCTCTTCGCCGTCGACGAAAATGCGGCAGCTACGCGCTTTGGGCGTGATCAAACCCAAGTGATAGCGCAGCGAACCGGCGAACGGATCGCGATGCGGGTTGAGCTTGCTGCCCGGCGGCAGCAAGGCAAACATGGCCGCCTTCACGCTGGGAATCGACTTCAGCAACGCCACCGTTTTCGGGCATAGGGTTTCTGCCGAGGTCAGTGGCTCGCCATACCATTTCAGATAAAAACGCTTCCAGCCCTGCTTAAAAAAGCTGTTGAAGCTGGCGTCGTTGTTTTTCGCCGCGGCGCGAATATAGCCCTCGTCGAAGAGATGCGATGCCTCATCGCGGATAGCCCGCCAGTTGGCTTGCAGCAGATCCAGTTGCGGAAAGCCGGCTCGATCAAGGATCGGACGCGCCGGTACCGCCGAAAAACCGTACATCAGCAGGTTGTACGGCGCGAAGACCGCCGAATGGTCGACCAACTGGCGATCGAAACGCAGGCGCACACGTCCACGCAGGTGCACCAGCA
>JALYXN010000237.1 GCA_030947085.1 Pseudomonadota bacterium
TGCCGCCGCTGAGCCAGTCCGGGCCGCTGCGGGTGGATATCAACCAACCGTCCGCGGGCATACCGGAAACCGGAATGCCATAGACCGTCCCCTGGGTGAAGTTCCAGGCCGCGTGCAGGCCCATGCATACATACAGCGAGTGAGTGACGTGATAAAGCAGGCCAAACAACAAGCCGGCCTCGATCGCAATCGCCGCCGAGCTCCACACGGTGGCGCCGGGATTGGCGCTATGCGCCAAGCCGAAGAACAACGCCGATACCACCAGCGCGCCCCAGGTACCCAGGCCCTCCTCGGTGATGCGAAACAGCACGCCGCGGGCGATGATTTCCTCGCCGATGCCTGCGCCCAGGCCGCCCACCAGCAGGGCCGGCAACCAAGGTGCATCGGGGCGAGTCCCGATGACGTGGTAGCTGCCAAGCAGGTAAAGCACGCCGACCACCGCGCTGAAAAGCAGCAGGCCAGCAGCCAGGCCGACGGCTCCGTCCCGCAGCAGCTTACGCGGTGCGAGTTCGTCGACGGTCCGGCGTTCAATCAGGCGAACCAGCAACAGATAGGCGATCAGCGCGGGCACGGCTCGCACCAGCAGCTGAGCCACCGCCTGAGTGATCGCCGGCGCATTTTTCGCGGAGAGGCCCAGGACATGCACCAACGCGCCGGTGGCGAAGGTAAACCCGATCATCATCAGCGCGAAGATCACGATGCGTGCCAGCGGCGAAAACAGCAGCCAGCGCTGCCAGCGTGGTGCCTCCGGCGGCGTGGTGAAAGCGATCGCGTTATGCTGCATCTGCATCTGCCTGAGGTTTTTTGGAAGCTGTGCGTGCGTCGCCGCAGTCATCCAGCGTTTCGCTGCGGAGTTGGGCGGATGTGTTTGCGGCGGGCTACGGCTCGACCGAGGCCGCGTGCTCGCGCGTATTGGCAAACCGCACTTTCGGCCAGCGTTCCTGTGCCAGCTGCAAATTGACCCGGGTCGGAGCGATGTAGACCAGTTCGCCGGCACCGTCGATGGCGAGATTCATGGCGTTTTTCTCGCGGAACTCCGCCAGCATCTTGTCGTCATCGCAATGGACCCAGCGTGCCGTGGTGACGGTCACCGGTTCGAAGCTGGAGTCCACGCTGTACTCGTCTTTCAGACGGTACGCGACCACCTCGAACTGCAGCACGCCGACGGCGCCCAGTATCAGGTCGTTGCTCATCAACGGGCGGAAGAACTGCGTGGCGCCTTCCTCGGACAACTGGGCCAGGCCTTTCTGCAGTGCCTTCATCTTCAGCGGGTCGCGCAGTCGCGCACGACGGAACAGTTCCGGCGCGAAATTGGGAATGCCGGTGAAACTCACGGCCTCCCCTTCGGTGAAGGTGTCGCCGATGGTGATGGTGCCGTGGTTGTGCAGGCCGATGACGTCGCCGGGGTAGGCGGTTTCAACAATTTCGCGGTCGCTGGCCATGAAGGTGAGCGCGTTGGCAATGCGTACTTCCTTACCGGTGCGCGGCTGCAGCATCTTCATGCCAGCGGTATAGGTGCCCGAGCAAACCCGCATGAACGCCACCCGGTCACGGTGGGCCGGATCCATGTTGGCCTGGATCTTGAACACAAAGCCGGAGAGCTTGTCTTCCTCCGGTTGAATCTCGCGGCTCAGGGTGGCGCGTGGACGCGGCGACGGGGCGTTCTCGACGAAAAAGTCCAGCAGCAACTGCACCCCGAAGTTGTTGACCGCCGAACCGAAAAACACCGGCGTCTGCCGGCCGGCGAGATATTCGTCGATATCGAACGATGGCGCGGCACCTTGCACCAGCTCCAGTTCTTCGCGCAGTTCGCGCATCGCTTCCGCGCCGATCCTTTCGATCAGCCCGGGTGCGTCCAGACCCTTGAAGATGGTCGAATCCTGACGGGTGAAGTTCTTGCCCGGTTCGAACACGTGCACCTCGTCCAGGCCCAGGTGGTAAACGCCCTTGAGGCGCTTGCCCATGCCGATCGGCCAGGTCATCGGCGCGCACGCGATGCCCAGCACCGACTCCACTTCATCCAGCAATTCGATCGGCGAACGGCCTTCGCGATCGAGCTTGTTGATGAAGGTCATGATCGGCGTGTCGCGCAACCGACAGACATCCATCAGTTTGATCGTGCGTTCTTCCACACCCTTGGCGCAGTCGATCACCATCAAGGCCGAATCGACCGCCGTCAGCACGCGATACGTGTCCTCGGAGAAGTCGGCATGTCCGGGCGTGTCGAGCAGATTGATGATCTTGCCCTCGTACGGAAACTGCATCACCGACGAGGTCACCGAAATGCCGCGTTCTTTCTCCAATGCCATCCAGTCCGACGTGGCATGGCGCGCGGCCTTGCGACCCTTGACCGATCCGGCCATCTGGATCGCGCCGCCGAACAGCAGCAGCTTTTCGGTCAACGTGGTCTTGCCCGCGTCAGGATGGCTGACGATGGCAAAGGTGCGGCGGCGGCGGGTTTCCTGGAGATGCGTGGACATGGG
>JALYXN010000241.1 GCA_030947085.1 Pseudomonadota bacterium
AAGCCGCGCAACGCGAGGTTGTAGACCAGACCCACGACCAGCATGCTGGCGGCGATTCCGATGACGCTTTCCGGTTGCACCAGCCCGCGGCCAAAGCGGCCACGCGCACCGCACGCATCGACGGTCAGCGCAGTCGCCAGCACGCCATTGGTGAGCACGGTGAAGTAATCGAGATAGATCCACACGCCGGCCAAGATGCTGCCGCCTTGCGACCGCGTCAGCTGCACGGTAAGCCAGAGCTGCAACGCCAGCGCGAACCAGCCGAGCGTGGCGGCGCTGGCAGACCCGAAGCGTGGCATGGGGCGGTTACTCATGTGTCCTGGGCCGCTGTTTCCCCGCGTGCGAGCCTGGCGACTGCTTCGCCACGCGGCTGAAGGCAGGCGCGTTCTCTGGCCTTGCCCGGTCGCGGCACCCCTATCGCCCGCAAGGTGATCGAGATGGTCAATACCGCGTCGGAGAAAAACATCAGCCGCTCGAGTGGGGAGGCATGCCTACTCATCGTCGGTCCGCTGGCGATTGTCCAGGAAGCATGCTGCGTTGAAGCGGGCGCGTCTGTCCAGCCCTCCGCGTTAGAACTTGTAGGCGCGATGGATCGCCACGACACCGTTGGTCAGATTGCGCACCTCGACGCGGCCGAAACCGGCGCGCTCGATCATGCCCTTGAGGGTCTCCTGATCGGGATGTTTACGGATCGATTCGGCCAGATACTGATAACTGTCGGCGTCGCCGGCGAACAGCTGGCCCAGCCTGGGCAGGATCTTGAACGAATGGAAGTCGTACAGCTTGCCGAAGGTCTCGCTTTGCACTTTGGAAAACTCCAGCACCAGCAACCGGCCGCCGGGCTTGAGCACGCGGAAGATGTCGGCCAGCGCCTTGTCCTTGTCGGTGACATTGCGCAGGCCAAACGCCATGGTCACGGCGTCGAAGCTCTGGTCGGGGAAGGGCAGCACTTCGGCGTTGAGCTGCGCCCAGCGCAGGCCGCTGACCAAACCGCGGTCGGTCATGCGGTCGCGACCGACGCCCAGCATCGCTGCGTTGATGTCGCCGACGACCACTTCGCCCTGGTCGCCCACCACCGGCTTCAGCAGGGCGGCGATGTCGCCGGTGCCGCCGGCCAGGTCCAGCACGCGGTCGCCGCGACGTACGCCGCTGGTGGCAACGAAGTGGCGCTTCCACAGGCGATGGGTGCCGAATGACATCAGGTCGTTCATCAGGTCGTAACTGCGGGCGACCGAGGTGAAGACCTGACCGACCAGCTTTTGCTTTTCGCCGACCGGCACGTCGCGAAAGCCGAAGTGGGTGGTCGAATCGGGCGGACTCTTGGGAGGTTGTTCGTTCATGGAAAGATGCTACCGCATGGTCGGCCACGGGTGGCTCGACGGGCTACAGGGAGTTGCGCTTGGGTTCGTCCACCGCGGCCGTCGTTTCCGGATGCGTGTGTTCATGGTGTTCCGCGGCGACGTGACGCTGGTGCAGGTCGCTGCTGGCGGCGTCGGGCGGCACGAAAGCGCCTTCGGCATCGTCCGCTACCCGCCTCGCAGTGTCGTCATTCAATGCTTCGCCTGCGGGCGCCTCCTTTTCATGGTGTTCGGCCTCGACGTGGCGCTGGTGCAGATCGCTGCTGGCAGCATTGGGCGGCACGTAAGCGTCTTCTGTATCGTCCGCTACCAGTCCTGCAGGATCGTCATTCAGTGCTTCGCCTGCAGGCGATTCCTTTTCCTGGTGTTCCGCGGCGACGTGACGTTGGTGCAAGTCGCTGCTGGCGGCATCGGGCGGCACGAACGCATCTTCGGTATCGTCCGCTACCAGTTCCGCAGCGTCCTCATTCAGTGCTTCGCCAGCGGAGGATTCCTTCTCGTTGCCACCGGGGGTGATCTTAAGGATGGAGTGGCGCACCTCGCGCGAGAGGATGACGCGCGCGTCGCGCACCATGTTTTCCAGCGCGTTGTCGTAGTCGAGCTTGCCCGCTTCGTCGGTCCATACGATCCGGCGTTCGCGCAGCTTCTGGATGAAGCCGCGGAACAGCGCCTTGTCGAAAAATTCCGGGGCGGACAACTCGTTGAGCAGGCTCAGTCGCTGGGCGGTCAAGGTGCAGGCGTTCTCGAGTTCCGCGCCGCTCATCGTGTGCGGGCCGTTCTTGGCCAGCGCGGCGATGGTGATGTAATAACGCTCGAACGCCTGGATCAGGCTGCGCGCGATGACCTTAAGCTGATACGCACCATCGTCCTGACCGGCGCCGCGCTCCAGCGAACGGCCGTCATTGCGCGTTTCCAGCAGGCCGCGGCGGACGAAGAAGTCGATCGTCGCCTGCAACTGCGCAGCAAAACCATCGGCGTCCCAGGGCAGGAACAGCTCGCCCTGAATGAACGGATAGATGATCTTGCCCAGCCGCAGTATCGAGCTGCGCGACACGCGCCGGTTGTTGAGGAAGCAGCAGGCGACCCACGCGGCCACCGCGTTGAGGTGCAGCACGTTGTTGCGGAAGTAGCTCAGCAGAACCGCCTGCTCGCTGCTGACCGTGAGCACGTCGCCCAGCGGATGCTGCACGCGTTCGATCCAGCGCATTTGCTCGCCGTAGGCAATGATGGCGGGCGGATTCATCGGCGTCAGCGTAACGCGATCCGAGTACGGCAACTCCTCCAGCATGGTCTTGCTCAGCTCCAGCTGGGTCAGCAGATCGCTCTCGGCCATCGCGTGCTTGGGCGTCGCCAGCAGGGCCAGCGCCAGCAGGTTGATCGGGTTGACGTCGGCGGCGCGGTTGATGTTGATCTGGATCTGTTCGGCCAGGCGGTCGGTCACGCCGCCGAGCCAGTCCGGCTTCGCGTCGGGCAGGGTGGCAATTGCGCGCCATTCGCTGCTGGCGGCGTCCAGTAGCGGGTTGAGTTCGATCGGTTCGCCGAAATTCAGCGCCACGTGGCCGTAGCGCTGGCGCAGCACTTTCAGGCCGCGCAGCAATCCGATCAGGGATTCCTTCTGTTTCGGTTGACCGCTGAGTTCACCGGCGTAGGAAGCGCCTTCCATCAGTTTTTCGTAGCCGATGTAGACCGGCTGGAACAACACCGGCCGGCGCGGTGCGCGCAGGAAGGCGCGCACGGTCATCGCCAGCATGCCGGCGCGCGGCGCCAGCAGACGGCCGGTGCGCGAGCGCCCGCCCTCGATGAAGTATTCCATCGGTACGCCGCGGTCGATCAACTGCGCCACATACTCGTTAAATACCACTGAGTACAGCGCATTGCCCCTGAAACTGCGACGCAGGAAGAACGCACCGCCGCGGCGCAGGATCGGGCCGATGACTGGCAGATTGAGGTTGACCCCGGCGGCGATATGCGGCACCACCACGCCGGATACATGCAGCTGATAGGACATCAGCAGATAGTCCGCATGGCTGCGATGACAAGGCACGTAGACCACTTCGAAGCCGGGTGCGGCCGCACGCGCCTTGTCGAAGTGATGCATGGCGATGCCGTCGTAAAGCTTGTTCCAGAAATTACGCAGCAGAAACGACGCCGAACGCACCACCGGGTGCGAATAGTCGGCGGCAACTTCCATCACCATTTTCTGTGCCTTGTGCCAGGCCTTGGCGTGGCTGATCTTTTCCTTCGCGGCGCTGGCGGCGATGGCGGCACGCACCGGTTCGGCATTGAGCACGGCGTCGACCACGGTGCGCCGATGCGACAGGTCCGGCCCGATCACCGCCGCCCGAATGCGGTGGAAGTGAGTGCGCAGTACCCGGGCGATCTTGCGCGTGAAGCGCTCCGGGGTGATGTCGCCCGATTCGTTCAGCACGCTGCGCAACGACACCGGCGCCGAAAAATGCACCACGGTATCGCGGCCGTTGAGCAGCAAGGCGAGCATGCGGCCGAAGCGGCCCACCACCACCCAGTTCTCGGAGAACAGAACGCGGAACCAGCCGCTGTCGCGGGTCGGTGCACGTCCGACATAGATCGAGACGGGCACGATCTGGATGTCGTGCCCGGGCGCGCTTTCCAGCGAGCGCACCAGCTGCCGCAGCGGCTCGTTCGGCGTGGTCTTGCGGCTGCGTCCGAACAGCCAGCCGTCACGTCGCGCCAGCGCGAGCATCGAGCGTCGGCGCCGGGTGCCACTCAACGCCTGCATGGGACTGGGCAGACCGGCTTCGCGGCAAGCGCGTTGCAGAATCAGCGCGTCGGAAAAACCGTCACGCTCGATGACGTAGCAGACCGGCACACCCGGCTGCAGCAGGGCGGCCGGCTCGGCCGGGTCGCGTCGGATCCGGACCCACGGCTGCAACAGCTGGCTGGCCAGCTGGAACCACCATGGGCTACGTTGACGGGCGGTGGATTCCACGCTTGAAATGTTCGGCATGCGCCTATTCTAACGGCTGCAATGCTCAGTCTTTCGTTCCGACCGTACTGGCACTGGCCGGCGCCGTGGCGGAGGTGGCGGAGGTGGCGGGTGTTACCGGCATCTGCGCCAGTTTCCGGTGCGACTTGCGCACGTTTTTCACCATGTCCTCGCTATACCAGCGGCCATCCTGCTCGATCATCTTCGATTCGGTGCTCAGTGTTTTGCCGAGCAAGGTGTAATCGACCTTGACGACGGCGTGACCCTTGTCGCTGGAGACGGCGCTGAGCTTGACCGAGTTCAGCGTGTCATCCACCGAGAGGCCGTAAATCGTCAGGAACTGCTTGATGCCGCCGTAGCCGATGGAGTACTTGTCCATCGCCGTATCGAAGTCCATCGAACGAAGCTGTTCGGGCTTTTTCAGGTCGAGCTTGCGTGCCGTGGCCACTGCCACGCCGACGGCCTGCTTGGCCTTGTCCTGGTCGAACCACGGCGTTTTTTGCGCCCACGGTGTCAGTACGCCCATCACACTGTTGGCCTGTTCCTTCTGGGCCTCGGTGAGCTCCTTGTTCTGGGCGACGCCGTTCTTCACCAGCGCGTCGCCAACACCGATTAGCATCGGCAACTGGTCCTTGTACTTCTGCTGCATTTCGGTGAGTTTCGGTTGCAACTCGGCATACAGCTTGTCTTCGGCGCCCGGTTCGGTGAGCTTCTTCAAGGTCTGATCAAACTTTGCCCGATCCTCGGCACTGATCGGTTCCGGGTTCTTTTGCTTGCTGGCCCAGTCGGCGCGCAGCGTGGCGTAGTCCGCCGGCGGCAGCGCATGCTTCCACAAGCCTTTGAAGTCACCGGCCTTGAGCAAGTCGACCGAACCCTGCAACGCCGACTCCGGCGTATTGCCACCGGGTTGGGTGGCATCGTCCTTGCCATGGCAGGCACTCAGCAAGAGCGCGGCAAACAGGGGCAACAAGGCGTAACGAAGGGGGCGCAGGCGCATGAGCAGTTTCTCGCGTAGGGGCGGCGTGACAGTCGCGCCGCACGGAGTCGTGATCGGGCAGGGTACGCGGCAGCGTGCTCTCGAAACAAGAGCACTCACTGAATGGTACCGGGGCCACAAAAAGAAAACCCCGCGGGCCGAAAGCCTCGCGGGGAAATCCGGCAGCGCCGGAAGGAAATGGCCTTGCCTGCAAAATGTTGGTCAGCAGGTGTTGGCAGGACAAATATTACTTGTTTGTTAAATCTAAAGCAATGCTTTCAGTTCACTCCCTAATCAGATGTTTTTAATGACAAATCACTGAAAGCGCAGGGCCTCGAGCTTCTGCCGCCGACGCTGTTCGATCGGCGCGGTCCAGTCGTTATTGAACAAAGCCGGCTCCCATGAGCCGTAGGTGGCGTTGGGCAGCACGAACCAGCGAGAGCCGATCCAGTTCATGTAGGCGCCATGGCCCGGCGGCGGCCTTCAGGATTATTGGCAATCACCGTGACGAGGTCGCCGATCTGGTCGCCGAACTGCATCAGGACCCGATATTTGCGGCTTATGAGTTGCCGACGGCAGCTCTTTTCGGTGCCGATCTGCTCGCAGCCTGCGACGAACGTGCCCAGGCCCAGAAACGCATCTGGACCGGAAACGGGCAGGCCGACCTTGCGCAGATTGGCCAGGGTGACCTGATCGAGATCTTTGGCCCGATTGGTGACGTAGATGACCGCGATGCCGTGGCTGGCGGCGAACTGGGTGAAGGCGACCACGCCGGGCAGTGCCCGTGCGGCTTCTTCCTTGCACCAGGCCGCCCAGTCGGCCTCGTTGAAGTCACCGCCGCTGCGCACCAGGCGCGCCTGATACGGCGAGTTGTCCAGCACGGTCTCATCGATATCCAGCACCACGGCCGGCTTGAGTCCCTTGATCGCCGTCACCCGATCGTCCTTGCCCAAGGCATCCCACTGGCGGTCTTTCAACGCGGCCAGCAGACGCGACTGAGCATCGCGATAGGTCTGCAGAAAGATCAGGTCGTGCTCGATAGCGGTCTGGGTCCAGACGGTGGCGTTGAGGTTGTCGTTCGCCGGCACGCTGATCGGTGTTGCAGCGGGTGCGGGTTCCGCCGCCGGTGGCGCCGACGCCGTGGTGCTGCAGCCGGTGAGCAGGACGAGCGCGAACAGGGTCGCAGGCAGGCGAAATGACATGCAGAATCCTTGGGCAATCAGAAGACAAATATGAACGGAGTTTACGACAGCACCATGGCAGTCATCGCCAGGGCTGGCAGCGGACGCAGCCGGCTGACAGACTGACGCCCCCGACCACGGCGCCGTCCTGCATGGATTCCCCCATCCTTTTTTCGCGCGAACCTTCGCCGACGATCCGCTACGTCAGTTACCTGCTCGCCGCCGCCGCGCTGTTGTTAGTGATCGAGGTTCACCTGTTGTCGGCGCTGCTGGCCGGACTGCTGGTCTACGAACTGGTGCAGGGAGTGAGTCCGTTGCTGGGACGGCGCATCTCCGGCGACCGTGCGCGAATGGTGGTCGTGGCCCTGATCGCCGCCGTAGTGGTGGGATTGCTGATCCTGATGGTGCTGAGCGCCGTCAGCCTGTTCCACAGCGAGCTCGGCAACCCGCGGGCGCTGTGGGAGGGCCAACTGATGCCGCTGGTGGACAAGGCACGCCAGCAATTGCCAGCGATGCTGGTCAACCACCTGCCTGACAGCGTGGAAGAGATGCGGCTGGGCGCGGTCGACCTGGCACGCAAGCACGCCGGCACGCTGCAACTGGCGGGCAAGGGCGCGGCGCGCGGCCTGCTGCACATCCTCGCCGGCCTGGTGCTGGGCGCCATCGTGGCGCTCAGTCACACACGTCCGGCACATCAAACCGGCCCGCTGGCCGCCTCGCTCAGTCGACGTTGCCAGCATCTGGTCACCGCGTTCCACAACATCGTGTTCGCCCAGATCAAGATCTCGCTGATCAATACCGCGTTCACCGCGCTTTTCCTGCTGGTGGCGTTGCCGTTGATGGGCATCCACGTGCCGCTGTCCAAGACGCTGGTGGTCATCACCTTCATCCTCGGCTTGCTGCCGGTGGTCGGCAACCTGCTGTCAAACACGGCGGTGAGCATCGCCGCGCTGTCGGTGTCGCTGGGGGTCGGCGTCGCAGCGCTGGTGTTCCTGATCCTGATCCACAAGCTGGAATACTTTCTCAACGCCCGCATCGTGGGCACCCGCATTCGCGCCCGTGCGTGGGAACTGCTGGTGGCGATGCTGCTGATGGAAGCCATCTTCGGCCTCCCCGGCCTGATCGCCGCGCCGATCTATTACGCCTATCTGAAAAACGAGCTGGAGGCCGAAGGGTTGATCTGAGGGGACAGCTCGCGTCTAGCCACCGGCCAACATGGCCTTGATCTTGTCCATGTGCGACTGCGCGGTTTCGCGGGTCACTTCCTTGTCGGCTTCCGGGTCCTTGCCCTGCCAGTGCAGGTCTTCCTGCGGCAGTTCATGCAGGAAGCGGCTGGGCTGGTTGCGGTGGATGTCGCCGTAGCGCTTGGTCTGCGCCGACCACGACAGCGTCAGCAGCTCTTTGGCGCGGGTGATGCCTACATACATCAGCCGGCGCTCCTCGTCGGTGCGGCCTTCGTCGATGGCGCCTTCGTGCGGCAAAGTGCCGTCTTCGCAGCCGACGATGAAGACGAACCGGAATTCCAGCCCCTTGGCCGCGTGCATCGTCATCATGCGCACCGCATTGCCCGGGTCGTCGCGATCGGCGTGGCTGAGCAAGGCCAGCTGCGAGGCGAGATCGCCAGCGGTGTTGCCACCCTTCTGCATGGCGCGGAACCAGTCGGCCAGCTCCTGCAGGTTGCCCAGCTTGCGATCACGCACCGCGGCATCCGGGGTCGTGGCAATAATCTGCGCGACGTAGCCGGTGCGCTTGAGAATCAGGTCGACCAGATCGGCGGCGCTCTCGTGCAGCGAGGCGCTGCGCAGTTCGTCCAGCAGATGGGCAAACGAGGCCAGCGCGGCGGCCGGCCGCGGCGTGAGCTGGCGCAGCACGCTGTCGCTGCGGGTCGCGTCGAGCAGCGAGCTTTGCCGGGACTGGGCGAACCCGCCGAGTTTCTCCAGCGTGGTCGCGCCGATCTCGCGCTTGGGCACGTTCACCACACGCAGGAACGCCGCGTCGTCGCTGGGATTGGTCAGCAGCCGCAGATAGCACAACAGGTCCTTGACCTCGGCGCGGTCGAGAAAGCTCAGCGCGCCGGTGAGGTGGTAAGGCACCCGCGCCAGCCGCAGCGCCTTCTCCAGCGGCCGGGCCTGGAAGTTGCCGCGATAGAGGATCGCGATGTCATGCCAGCGCGCCTTGTGCTTTTCGACGATGGCGGTGGCGATCGCGGCGACCCGTTCGGCTTCGTGGTCGGCTTCCTTGCACTCCAGCACGCGGATCGGCGCACCTTCGGGCAGTTCGCTCCACAGCTTCTTTTGGTGCAAATGGGGGTTGTTGCCGATCAGCCGGTTGGCGACACGCAGGATGCGCTTGCCGCAGCGGTAGTTCTGTTCCAGCTTGATCACCCGCAAGCTGGGCCAGTCGCGCCCCAGCTGGTCGATGTTCTCCGGGTTGGCGCCGCGCCAGGCGTAGATCGACTGGTCGTCGTCGCCGACGCAGGTGATGCCGCCGCGGTCACCGGTCAGCGCCTTCAGCAGGCGATACTGGGCGTCGTTGGTGTCCTGGTATTCATCCACCAGCAGATAGCGAAAACGCTCGCGCCAAGTAGCACGGCATTCGGCATCGGCCTCGAGAATGCGCAGTGGCAGGCGGATCAGGTCATCGAAGTCGACCGCATTGAACGCTGCCAGCCGCTGCTGGTACATGTCGTAGATCGTCGCCGCTTCGAGCTCGCGCGGACTGCGCGCCGCCGCCAGCGCCTCTTCCGGCGAAAGACCGCCGTTCTTGGCCCGGCCCAGCAGGCTGCGGATGCCGAACAGGACGTCTTTCTTGACGCCTTTGGGCGCCAGCTCCTTGACGATGGCGCCGCTGTCGTCCGCGTCCAGCACCGAAAAGCCGCGGCGCAAGCCGGCGCGCTCGTGCTCGATCTGCAGGAACTTCAGGCCAAGGGCGTGGAAGGTGCTCACCGTCAGCGCGGCAGCGTCCTCGGCGCTGACCAGTTGCGCCACCCGGTCGCGCATCTCCCGCGCGGCCTTGTTGGTGAAGGTGATGGCGGCAATCTTCGACGGCGCCAGCTTCCGTCGCTGGACCAGATACGCGATCTTCTGGGTGATCACCGAGGTCTTGCCCGAGCCCGCGCCAGCGAGCACCAGCAGCGGGCTGTCGCAGTGTTCGACAGCGGCCAGTTGTTGTGGGTTGAGCATGAATCTGGACGGCCGCGTGATGCAACGCACGATGTTAGCAGGACCTTCGGAGATCGGTCGTGGCTGGGCCATAATCCCGGCTGTGGTGGCAACCGGAGTGGCTGCACCGATCGGGGGATGAGGATCAGATGGCATTGACGGTGGAGACATGCGACGTGGTGGTGATCGGCGGCGGACCGGGTGGCAGCACCGCCGCGACCGTGCTGGCGCAGCGCGGCTACAAGGTGATCGCGCTGGAAAAGGCGCGGCATCCACGGTTCCATATCGGTGAATCGCTACTGCCGATGAACCTGCCGGTGTTCGAGCGCCTGGGCGTGCTGGACAAGGTGCGCCAGATCGGGCTGTTCAAGCGGGGCGCCGATTTCGAGGCCGACAACGAAGCTGGCTACAACACCTACGCCTTCGAGCGTGCCATCGGAAGCAGTCCACCCCATGCCTATCAAGTGCTGCGGCAGGACTTCGACAAGATGCTTTACGACCACGCGCGCGAGTGCGGCGCCGATGCGCGCGAGGGTCAGGAGGTGGTCCAGGTAGAGCACGCCGGTCCGCGTGACTCGCGGCTGGAAGTGCGTAGCGATGAGGGTGGCAGCTACCGCATCCAGGCGCGCTACGTGGTGGACGCCACCGGTCGCGACGCCTTGCTGGCGTCACGCGGCAAGCTCCGCCGCAAGAACAGCGAGCACCAGAGCGCGGCGATGTTCGGCCACTATCGAGGCGCGCAAGCCCGGGCGGGAGAGGATGCGGGCAACATCAGCATCTACCGTTTCGAGCACGGCTGGATGTGGATGATTCCGCTGCCCGACGGCAAGATGAGCGTGGGCGCGGTGGCGCGACCGGACTACTTCAAGCAGCGGAAGGGACGCAGCGCGGTGGCGTTTCTTCAAGAAACCTTGCAGCTGAGCCCGGAGATGTGGAAGCGGCTGGATCACGCCGAGCTGGTCGATGACGAAGTGCGCGTCACCGGCAACTATTCCTACGACGCCAAACGCATGGGTGGGCCGGGCTGGATCCTGGTTGGGGATGCCTTCGCGTTTCTCGACCCGGTGTTTTCCTCCGGCGTGTATCTGGCGATGAGCGGCGCGGAAAAGGCCGCCGAGTTGGTCGACCTGGCGCTGCAGGAACCCCGTCGGGAGATGTCGCTGATGCGCCGACTGGAGAAACGCCAGCGCGCGGCGATGCGGCGCTTCTCGTTTTTCATCTATCGCTTCAACGGTCCGGTGATGCAGGCGATGTTCCGTGAGCCGCGCAACGACTGGCAGCTGGAGCAGGGCGTGATCTCGATGCTGGCCGGCGATCTCTACGACACACCGATCGTGTTGCGCAAGCTGCGCCTGTTCAAGCTGAACTACGGTTTGAATGTATTGGCCGACTGGCGCCGGGTTCGCGCCGAGCACCGTTACCGCTTGCAGCAGGCGCGCGCAGGGTTCAGCGGCGGCGACACGCCGCTGGACAAAGCGTGATCTCGGGGC
>JALYXN010000245.1 GCA_030947085.1 Pseudomonadota bacterium
GGCCGGCCCGACCCATGATCGCTTTGTGCCCACGCCGATGGCCTCCACGCCGCTGCCTGCGCGCGATGAGGACATTGCCTTTGCGCCCGTCGCGCAGCTGGCGCAATGGGTCAAGTCGCGCCAGCTCACGTCGACCCGGCTCACCAAGATCTACCTCGCGCGCCTCAAGCGCTTCGATCCGCAACTGCATTGCGTGATCACCCTGTGCGAAACGCATGCGCTAACACAGGCGAAACAGGCCGACGCCGAGATTTCAGCCGGTCATTATCGCGGCCCGCTACACGGCCTGCCGTGGGGCGCAAAGGATCTGCTCGATACCGCTGGCATCGCCACCACCTACGGCGCTGGCCCTTACCGGAATCGCGTGCCGGACGAAGACGCTGCCGTGGTGCGCCGACTCAACGACGCAGGCGCGGTGCTGGTGGCCAAGCTCAGCCTTGGTGCGTTGGCGCTCAATGACATCTGGTTCGGCGGCCAGACCATGAACCCGTGGTTGCTGCTGGAAGGCTCGTCCGGCTCCAGTGCCGGTCCGGCGTCGGCCACGGCGGCGGGTCTGGTCGCCTTTGCGATAGGCAGCGAGACTCAGGGCAGCATCATCAGCCCCTGCATGCGCTGCGGTGCTACCGGTTTGCGCCCCACCTATGGCCGCGTACCACGGACCGGCGCGATGACATTGTGCTGGACCATGGACAAGCTCGGCCCGATCGCTCGTTCGGTGGAGGACACCATGCTGGTGCTGCACGCGATCAGCGGCCCCGACGCCGGTGACGTGGCAAGCGTCCCCAGCCACCTCGATTACGACGCCCAGGCACCGGTGAAGGGGTTGAAAGTTGGCTACTTCCCCAGCTGGATGAACGAGGCGCCAGCTACGGAGCTGGATCGTCAGGCGCTGGAGCACCTTCGGACCCTGGGGCTGGTGCCCACCGAAGTCGCGCTGCCGGACTGGCCTTACGACACGCTCAATCTGCTGCTGTTCGCCGAAGCGGCCGCCGCGTTCGAGGAGCTCACCCTTTCGGGCGAGGTCGATCAGCTCAGCGAGCAGACTGCCGACTCCTGGCCGAACCTGTTCCGTGAGGCGCGTTTTTTATCGGCGGTGGACTTCGTACAGGCGGACCGGCTGCGTCGCAAGGTGGCGCTGGAGATGGCGCGCGTGATGGGTGAAGTCGATCTGTTGCTGATCCCCTCGTTGCGCGACGACATGATGGTGATCTCCAACATGACCGGCCATCCGTCGCTGACCCTGCGCACCGGTTTCGTCGAAGTGAGCCAGGTGCGCAGCGACTGGGCACCCGATCCCGCCCATCCACGCCCCACGCTGGCCACACCCCATCGTGTGCCGTATGGCGTGACGCTGGTGGGGCGGTTGTTCGAGGAGGGCACCATCGCTCGCGTCGGACAGGCGATGGAGCGGCAGGCCGGGGTGGCCGCCGAGCGACCGCCCGGGTTTTGATCGAATAGCTCATACGCAGCAGCGAGCGTGTTCGGCCCGAATGACAGTTGATCGGGCGCGTCGCTGCCGCGGCTTTCAGCCGCCAGATGGTCGTTCGAACAGCAATCCAGTGCCTCGTCCGGGCTTCAAAGATGGGCGTCGCTGGATTCCCGCTTTTGCAGGAACGACGAAAAGCGGCGCTTTCCTCTCAAGCGAACGCCCTTTGTTCCTGACGCCAATCAGGTGCACAAGGCCCTATAGCGAACCTTCCCTCGGGCGAGTAGAGTAACTGAGCGCCTATGTCAAATATGCGTACTTGCGCGGACGCTCATCGGTGCAACCGATGCCAGCGTGCTACCGGGGGGGCGCGGTCACCTTACCTAATGCACAGGAGACCGGTTTAATGAAGACTCGATTGCTGATCGCCATGGCAGCCGTGGCGTTTGCTACGTGTGCCTCGGGCGCACCGTCAACCCCGCTCACAGCGCAAACGCTCACCCTGCAAAAAGGAGGCACCACCGTACCCAGGACCACGCCGCTCGGGGGCGCGCCATTGACCACGCTGGAACAGGATCCGGCGATGGCCGCCGGGAACGCCGATTCCGGCGATGGCAGCGACCTTGGGCCGCGGCCC
Source organism: Pseudomonadota bacterium (assembly GCA_030947085.1). Classification (GTDB taxonomy): domain Bacteria; phylum Pseudomonadota; class Gammaproteobacteria; order Xanthomonadales; family Rhodanobacteraceae; genus Rhodanobacter. The sequence continues at coordinate 2,064 of JALYXN010000245.1, forward strand.
GTAGTGAACCGGACCATCGGTCGCGGCCACGACCACGACCATCAGGGAGGACACCGGATGGGACACGGCCGGCGTGCGAAATCGAATCCTGAATTGCGCGGCGGCTTCGACGGCCTCAATTTCCACGATCAGCGCTATGCCAATGGTGGCAATCAGTTCTCGGTGGAGCCGCCTGATCAGGGGTTGTGCGCCGGCAATGGCTTCGTCATGGAGAGTGTCAACGACGTACTGGCGGTCTATGACAAATCCGGCAACGAGCTCGTCGGACCCGTCGATCTCAATACGTTTTATGGCTATCCCGCGGCGATCAATCGCCGCACCGGTGCCTACGGACCCAGCATCACCGACCCGTCTTGCTACTACGACGCAGACACCCGGCGCTGGTTCCAGATCGTGTTGACGCTGGACCGGATCGGCACGACGTCGTCGCTGGCCGGCACCAATCACCTGGACATCGCAGTCAGCCAGACCGCCAATCCCACCGGAGCCTGGACGATCTACCACTTGCCAGTGCAGAACAACGGCACCCAGGGCACGCCGGATCACGGTTGTTCCGGCGGCTTCTGTCTCGGTGACTATCCGCACATCGGCGCGGACGACAACGCGATCTTCCTCACCACCAACGAGTTCGCGCTGTTCGGTTCTGGGTTCAACGGTGCGCAGATTTATGCCATTTCCAAGAGGGCTCTTGTGCATGGTGCCGCATCGCCGAACGTCGTGCTCTTCAACGGCGGTGATCCGAATATTCAGGCTCCGGCGTTCACGGTCTGGCCGGCCACTTCACCGGACGGACAGTTCGCCAACGCGAGGGGAGGCACCGAATACCTGCTCAGTTCCGACGCCGTGTTCCACAACTCCGGGACGTCCAATACCTTGTGGCTGTGGTCGGTGTCGAACACGCGGGCCATCGATAAGGCACCGACGACCCTGAGCCTGGACGTCTCCCCGCTGACGGTGCAGGACTATGCCGTGCCGACCAGTCTGGTGCAGCAGAAGCCAGGCAATGCGCCGCTGCGCGACTGCTTTGCGGTGGTTCCCTGCGCGCCAACCTATCTCGGCTACCCGAACATCGTCTACCCGACACCGCGCCCGATGGCGGTGAATGACTCGCGCATGCAGCAGGTGACGTACGCCAATGGCAAGCTGTGGGGCACGCTGGATACCGATGTATTGCTGGCCGATGGCACGCATGGTTCGGGCATCAATTACTTCGTCATCAACCCGCACTCGGGCGGCCTGTTCGCCAATGGCACGCTGGCCTTGCCCGACGCTAATCTGACCTACGGCGCTGCCGCGGTCACGAAAAGCGGGCGAGGCGTCATCGCTTTCACCGTGGTCGGTCCGTACAACTACCCCAGCGCCGGCTATGCCAGCCTGGATGCCAGAGTGGGTGCCGGCGACGTGCATATCGCCGCGGCGGGCGCCGGTCCGTGGGACGGCTTTACCGGCATTCCCTATCTGGGCGGTGGTCGGCCGCGCTGGGGTGATTACGGTGCGGCTGCGACCGACGGCGAAAGCATCTGGACCGCTTCGGAGTACATCGCGCAG
>JALYXN010000266.1 GCA_030947085.1 Pseudomonadota bacterium
CATGGCAAAGGGTAAATTCGAACGCACCAAGCCGCACGTCAACGTCGGCACGATTGGTCACGTGGATCACGGCAAGACGACGCTGACGGCCGCACTGACGAAGGTCGGGGCGGAACGGTTTGGTGGCGAGTTCAAGGACTACAGCGCGATCGACGCAGCGCCGGAAGAGAAGGCGCGTGGCATCACGATCTCGACCGCACACGTGGAATACGAGTCCCCGATGCGCCATTACGCGCACGTCGACTGCCCGGGCCATGCGGATTATGTGAAGAACATGATCACCGGTGCGGCGCAGATGGACGGTGCGATCCTGGTGTGCTCGGCCGCCGATGGCCCGATGCCGCAGACGCGCGAGCACATTCTGCTGAGCCGTCAGGTCGGCGTGCCGTACATCGTGGTCTTCCTGAACAAGGCCGACATGGTGGATGACGCCGAGCTGCTGGAGCTGGTGGAAATGGAAGTGCGCGAGCTGCTGGAGAAGTACGACTTCCCCGGCGACGACACCCCGATGATCCACGGCTCGGCCAAGCTGGCGCTGGAAGGCGACCAGAGCGAGATCGGCGTGCCGTCGATCATTCGTCTGGTCGATGCGCTGGACAGCTATATCCCCGAGCCGGTGCGCGTGATCGACAAGCCGTTCCTGATGCCGGTGGAGGATGTGTTCTCGATCTCCGGCCGCGGCACCGTGGTGACCGGTCGTATCGAGCGCGGCATCATCAAGGTTGGCGACGAAATCGAAGTGGTCGGTATCCGCGACACGCAGAAGACGACCGTCACCGGCGTGGAGATGTTCCGCAAGCTGCTGGACGAAGGTCGCGCGGGCGACAACGCCGGTCTGCTGCTGCGTGGTCTGAAGCGTGATGACGTCGAGCGCGGCCAGGTGTTGGCCAAGCCCGGTTCGATCACCCCGCATACGGACTTCGAGGCCGAGGTGTATGTGCTGTCCAAGGACGAAGGTGGTCGTCATACGCCATTCTTCAAGGGCTACCGTCCGCAGTTCTACTTCCGCACCACTGACGTGACCGGCGCTTGCGAGCTGCCCGAGGGCGTGGAGATGGTGATGCCGGGTGACAACGTGAAGATGGTGGTGAGCCTGATCCACCCGATCGCGATGGACGAAGGTCTGCGTTTCGCCATTCGCGAGGGCGGCCGTACCGTCGGCGCCGGCGTGGTGGCCAAGGTCATCAAGTAAGAGCGTCTCGTTGATCGAGGCTGTTTTTTCAGCCTCGATCGATGGCAAAACAGCACTTGAAGGCCCGTGAGGGCAGGTTGACGTGAAATCTATGCTTAACCCCCTTCACTAAGTAAAGTTTTTCCGATATACTTTGCAGCTTGCTTGACGATAGAGGCGCTGCCTCAGTCGATCTACCGCGAAATGAGGCACAGGAAGTGCTTCGAGTTCGCTGGCCGTGGACGGCCCTCGCAGTACGTGTATCAGCAGAATTTGATTCTGCCTTCACGGTTATGCGCGACCTGCAGTTTTTTCCAGGCGAGCCTTAAAGTGCTCGCTTGGTTTTTGTGGATTTGGGTGGCGCGATGCAAGCGCAACCCTGATAAGGCGACAAACAGGTTGTGCGAGGCGGTGAGAAGCCGTTTCGTTTCACATTACGTTCTTTCGAAAACAGGACACGGTTATGGCGAACCAGAAGATTCGGATTCGGCTGAAAGCGTACGATCATCGTCTGATCGACCGCTCAGCCAGCGAGATCGTCGAGACGGCTAAGCGCACGGGTGCCACAGTACTCGGCCCGATTCCGCTCCCGACCAAGATCGAGCGTTACACCATTCTGACGTCGCCGCACGTCGACAAGGATGCACGCGACCAGTACGAGACCCGTACTCACAAGCGTGTACTCGACATCGTCGACCCAAACGACAAAACCGTGGACGCGCTCATGAAGCTTGATCTCGCCGCTGGCGTCGATGTTCAGATCAAGCTCGGTTGAGCGACAGACAGGATACGAAGATGAGTATCGGATTGGTAGGCCGCAAATGCGGCATGAGCCGACTCTTCACTGAAGATGGTCGCTCGATTCCGGTGACGCTGATTGAAGCGACGCCGAACCGCGTGACCCAGCTGAAGACGGACGAAAATGACGGCTACAATGCTGTCCAGGTTTCTGCGGGCACCAAGCGCGCCAACCTGCTGACGCAGCCGCTGAAGGGCCACTACGCGAAGGCCAAGGTTGAGCCGGGTCGTGGCTTGTGGGAGTTCCGCGTTTCTGCCGATGATCTCGGCAAGTACGCGGTTGGCGCAGACATCAAGGCAGACGACGTGTTTACCGTCGGCCAGATCGTCGATATCGCCGGCGTGTCGAAAGGCAAGGGCTTTCAGGGCACGATCAAGCGCTGGAACTTCAAGATGGGCGATGCCACCCACGGTAACTCGCTGTCGCATCGCGCGCCGGGTTCCATTGGTCAGCGCCAGACTCCGGGTCGTGTTTTCCCCGGCAAGAAAATGTCCGGTCACATGGGTGCGGTGCGTCGTTCGGCGCAGGGCCTCGAAGTGGTCAAGGTCGACGCTGAGCGTCACCTGATTGCGGTGAAGGGCGCGGTACCGGGTGCTCCCGGTGGCGACGTCATCATCCGCCCGACGATGAAGGGTTGAGGAGACCGCCATGGAACTGAATGTCATTGGCGCATCATCGCCGAACAGCGCCGCACTCAACGTATCGGACGATGTGTTCGGCGGTGAGTACAAGAAGGCTCTGGTCCACCAGGTTGTAGTCGCCTACCAGGCGGCCGGTCGTGCCGGCACCCAGTCGCAGCTGACACGCGGCGAGATGTCCGGTACCACCAAGAAGTTCAAGAAGCAGAAGGGCGGCGGCGCTCGTCACGGTGATTACCGTGCTCCGATCTTCGTCGGTGGTGGCCGTACTTTTGCAGCGAAGCCGCGCAGCTACGAGCAGAAAGTCAACCGCAAGTCCTACCGCGTTGCCATTCGTTCGATCTTCTCCGAGCTGATTCGTCAGGACCGTCTGAAGATCGTCGAGAGCTTTGGCATCGATACGCCGAAGACCTCAGCGATGGTGGCCAAGCTTGCCGAGCTGGAAGTTTCCGGTCGCGTGTTGCTGGTGTCCGAGGACGCGTCCGAGTCGGTGTTTCTGGCCGCTCGGAACATTCCGTATATCCACGTTCTGGATGTGATGGGTATCAATCCGGTCAGCCTGGTCGGGTCCGATCATGTGGTGATGACGGTTGACGCCGTGAAGAAAGTCGAGGAGTGGTTGACATGAACAACGAACGCATTCTCGATACGCTGCGCGCGCCGCACATCTCGGAAAAGTCGGCCCGTCTGGCCGAGCACAATCAGTACGTCTTCGTGGTTGCCCCGGCGGCAACCAAGGCCGATGTCCGTGCTGCCGTGGAACAGCTGTTCGACGTCGAAGTCCAACAGGTGAACCTCGTCAACACCAAGGGCAAGGTGAAGTCCTTCCGTCAGCGCGCTGGTACTCGTCAGGGCAAGCGTAAGGCTTATGTGCGGCTTGCCGATGGTCAGACCATCGACGTGTCAGCCAAGGCCTGAGCCAGGAGTTTTGTGAAATGACATTAATCAAGCACAAGCCGACTTCGCCGGGCCGCCGCGACGCTGTAAGCGTTCGCACGGAAGGTCTGCACAAGGGTGCGCCTTACGCGCCCTTGACGGAGTCGCAGTCCCGCACGGGTGGTCGTAACCATCATGGCCGCATTACCGTGCGCCATCGTGGTGGTGGTCATAAGCAGCAGTACCGCATCATCGACTTCAAGCGCGACAAGGAAGGCATTGCCGCCCGGGTCGAGCGCATCGAATACGATCCCAATCGCACCGCACACATCGCGTTGCTCTGTTACGCCGATGGCGAGCGTCGCTACATCATCGCGCCCAAGGGCGTGCAGGTGGACGATCGTCTGGTGTCGGGTCGTGAGGCGCCGATCAAGGCTGGCAACTGCCTGCAACTGCGCAACGTGCCGATGGGCAGTACGATCCATTGCATCGAGCTGCGTCCCGGCAAGGGCGCGCAGATTGCCCGCAGCGCCGGTGCATCGGTGCAGCTGGTAGCGCGTGAAGCAGGCTACGCCACCTTGCGTCTTCGCTCCGGCGAGATGCGCCGGGTGTCGGTTGATTGCCGCGCCACCATCGGTGAGGTCGGCAACGGCGAGCACAGCTTGAAGAAGCTGGGCAAAGCCGGTGCCAAGCGCTGGCTGGGTATTCGTCCGACCGTTCGCGGTGTGGTGATGAACCCGGTCGACCACCCACACGGCGGTGGTGAAGGCAAGACTTCAGGTGGTCGTCATCCGGTCAGCCCATGGGGCACACC
>JALYXN010000273.1 GCA_030947085.1 Pseudomonadota bacterium
CGCAACCAGGAGCAGATGGCGGCAAACCGTACCAAACATAATGGCGTCCCGCGGGGCGGAGCGGCCTTGCTCAGTGGCCTCATCCGCTGCGGCCAGTGTGGCCGGCGGATGTCGGTTGGCTACCACAGCAACGGCCGCGAGGCGCGCTATCAGTGCTGGCAACTGGCGACAACCTTCGGCGGTCCGCGCTGCCAGTCGGTCAGTGCCCAGCCGGTGGATGAGTTTGTTATCAGTGCGCCAGGCGAAGCTGGCGCACTGATAACAGATTGTCTCAAGAATGCCGGCGGGGAACCGACGCCCGGCGTGCCAGCGACAGGGCGGGGACCAGAGCCTTGCATCTCTTGTCCATCGGGGCTTGTGCGACACGCATGACTCTGTGCGTTGTCGACGCGGTCGATTGGCGTCGTCTGTGGTGGCGCTTCGGCTTCGTGTTGGGACAGCATATTGCTCAACGGGTTGAGCGCTGGCACAAATTGGGCTGAACTTACACACGGAGAGCAGCTCTGCCAGGCGGTTCGCTGTCGCGCCGCGGCCCGCGCAGCTTGGACGTCTGCCGCCGCAGGGAACTTCCGTGCCAGGGTTACTAAGGAGGCGGTCAAATACGTGACATCCATCCGTTTGCAATTGCAAACGCTGTTGTAAATGCAAGCATTTTTGGCCGTCCTGCGCTCATGCGTTACGTGTTTGACCGCCTCCTTAGTAGGAGAAACTGCCATGCCATTCTGAGCCTTATCGAGACCGAGAGGGTCTAGCCGCGTTCGTGTAAAATACCCGCTCGCGTGGGAGCCTAATCGAGACCCATGGAGTAAAGGAATTACAGTCCGACGCGCCGGCCCATCTGCTGCAACACATGGCCCACGCGATGGAGTAGGCCGCGGGACGCACTCTCCGCGAACAACGCGTCCAGCCGATCGGTGGCGAGCTTTGCCTGGCTCCAGCCGTCACCCAGCGCCTCGTGCGTGCGTGCCATCAGTTCGCCGCGGCGGCCCGGATGCTCAATCAAGCTCTCGATATGGTGGCTCAAGCCAAACAGCGATTCCTTGAACCCGAGCAGCCGGTCGGTCACGCGTGGATCTTGAATATCTGGCGCCATTGGGGCTTCGGGTATGGCGCGTCGCGGGGATGTGCGCCAGGTAAGCGAGGCCAGCGGGTCGTTGGCCTGCTTCGCACGCCGGCCCAACGGCTGCACGCCCTTCCACAATCCACTAGCCATGCGCAGCAGGCTGGTGTGATCAAACACCTCTTGGACCACGCCCGGATCAAGCAGTGGCGAGATGAAAACAGCCGGCACCCGGAAGCCTAGCCGGTCAAAGGAATAATGGTCGGTATGGCTGTCCGGCGCGAGGGTGTGTGGCGGCACCACGTGGTCGAAGAAGCCGCCATGCTCGTCGTACATCACGATCAGCAGGCTGCGCGCAAACAACGCGGGATTGGCGCGCAGCGTGTTGTACACGTCGGCAATCAACGCGTCGCCACGCAGCACGTCGTGCGGTGGATGCTGATCGTTTTCATTCGGACCGAAATAGGTTGGCTCAATAAACGTGTATGACGGCAAATCGCCTTTCGCGATGTCGTCATGCCAGTGCGCGAAGCGGCGGTAGCTGGCTAAATGTTTAATTTGATGGGTCAGCACCAGCGACTGCGGCACATCGCCGAAATAGATTCGCCACGGCACACCGGCATCGTGCAACTCGTCATATAGCGTGCGTTCGTTATACAAATGTAGCTTACTGCTGAACAGGCTGCCTGGCTCGCTGACGTGACCGAGCGAGGTGCCGGCATGGGCGAACAGTCGATTGATCCAGGTAGGACCCGGCAGCGATGAGAACCAGTGATCGCAGACCACGAACTGCTCGGCCAGGGTGTGCAGTGCCGGTAGGAAGCCACGGGGGTAGTAGCCCATGATCTCGCGACGTTCGGCGCTGGTGCTGTTTGGATGGGTCCGGGCGAAATCGGCAACAAAGCCCTGGTTGGTACCGCCTGCGAGTTGCGCTAGGCCATTCGGCAGGTAGTGCTTGGGGTCGCGGTCGATGTTGCGCGAAGTCGTCGGTGCCTGCGCCACGTCCCCATCGTCGGGGTCGGGGTTGGTGTGGGGATGTACCGGATCCACCCCGTCCATGGTGGAATGCACTTCGGTCATACAGCCGAGCATCCTATCGAAGGCGGCATTCTCCATCATTAGCACGACGACGTGCTCGATTGGCGAGGCAAGCGGCGACATGAGTTATCCTGAGCAGTGTCTGGAAACGAAGCTAGATGCTGCAGGGCTGACAATGCCACAAGGGCGCCGGACGGACTGCACGGGAGACTTGAACTTTTGATCGCAACCCTGGCAACATGGATAACTACCGCGATCTCCGCTGGCGGCTATGTCGGGGTGGCAGCACTGATGGCACTGGAATCGGCCTGCATCCCGCTGCCGTCGGAAGTCATCATGCCATTCGCCGGTTATCTCGTCTCGACCGGAAAGTTTAATCTCTGGGGCGTGGCACTGGCCGGAGCGATCGGCTGCAATATCGGCTCGACCGCCGCTTACTGGGTTGGCTTCTCGGGCGGTCGGCGCTTCGTCGACCGCTGGGGACGTTGGGTTTTGCTAGCACGCGCAGACCTCGAGCGAGCTGAGCGGTTCTTTGGCCGCTTCGGCACGCCGGCGGTGCTGGTCGGGCGGCTGCTACCTGTAGTGCGCACCTTCATCGCCCTGCCCGCCGGCATGGCGCGGATGCGGCAATTGCCATTTCAGCTTTACACATTCGGGGGCTCGTTCGTCTGGTGCTACCTGCTGGCTTATATCGGCGACCAGCTTGGGAAACACTGGGACAGCGACCCGCGGCTCCAGGCGTTGATGCATCGGTTCGACCTCATTGTAGCGGTTGTCCTCCTGGCGGCAGTCGGCTGGTTTGTGTGGCATAAGCTGCGGCATCACGGCGTCTGAGACTCCGGTTGCCGGCCCTTCGTTCCTTGGTCAGCATCGGCTGGATCGCCGCGACGTTGCGTTGACGCATTCCTTCACCCTGCGGACGTTGATGCGCCTGGTCGGCCTTTCCGGCGGCAAGGAGCATGAGTTTCATAGGCGTGATCTCGGGAAATTCGAACAGCCCAGCCGCCTCGGGGGACCCGAAAGCGCCCCGTTAAGGATAACGATGCCCTGCCCGCTTCATAACGTCGCCCGATGAAGAAAACGCCAACTCCGGGGCAAAGGCCACCGCGGCCAATAAATGGGTTTGAGGTGCAGTCGGTGATGTGACCGCTGCTTAAACGAACGCCAGCGCGATCCAACCTGTTCCCTGTCTGCTGAAACGAGATGGAACGATGATCCCCAGCTGGCTGCATGTCTTGTCGATACTGTCTCTGCTGATGGGCGCGGTTTGCGCGGCGGTCATTGCCCAGGACCTGAGGCGCCATCCACAGCATATGTGGATTATGAACATCGTCTGGCCGGTGACCGCGCTATTCGGATCGTTCTGGATCGTTTGGCAGTATTTCACCTATGGCCGGCTAGCCGAATACGCGCGCGCGCATGCGGCTATGGAGCGGGATGAGGAGATGCCAAGCAAGAAACTCACCCCGTATCCGGTGATGGTGGCAAACGGGGCTTTGCACTGCGGCAGCGGCTGCACGCTGGGCGATATCATTGCGGAATGGCTGGTGTTCTTCGTGCCGGCCGTCGCGGTCTCGTTCAGCTGGCACGGGCTGTTCGGAACAAAGATGTTTGCAGCCTGGATCGTCGACTACCTTTTTGCTTATGCGTTCGGCATCGTATTCCAATATTTTACGATCGCGCCGATGCGTGGCCTGTCTCTCGGAGCAGGCATATGGGCGGCTGTGAAGGCCGATACGCTGTCGCTGACGGCGTGGCAGGTCGGTATGTACGGCTTTATGGCCTTTGCCTATTTCTTTCTCTTCGGCCACTTGCTCGGCGTGCAGCTGGAGGCGAATAGCGTCGAGTTCTGGTTCATGATGCAGATCGCGATGCTCTGTGGCTTCGCGACAGCCTATCCGGTCAACTGGTGGCTGATCAGCGCAGGGGTGAAAGAGAAGATGTAGAGCTTAGCCAAAGACTATTGACGTTGATGCGAAAGGCGCGCGAATGAGTGGTTTGACACGGCAGCAGAATTTGGCAAGTTTTATGGCCATGCTCGCGGTTCTGGGTTTTGCGGCTTGCGCCCGACAGCCGGCAGAATCGGATACTGGGTTGCGTGGCGTCGGCACGCCGGGTGTGTCTACATATCTGGGGTCGGATCAGACGACCAGTCTGCAGGCAATGCTCGCTCGTTGCCGCCAAGTACCGCAACAGATCAGCCCGATCCCCGGCGACCGCAGCCTAAGTGCAGCGTGCGATCAATTGCACCGCACGCTGCATAGCCAGCCCGGCAATAGCGTGGAGCCCGGCGCGACGCCGTAGCGCGTCAGTACCAGAGACGAATACCGAAGACGAAGCGGACGTCGTTTACCCGACCGCCCTGTCCGCGGGTCAGGCTTTCTGTTCCGTTAAAGTAACGCTGGTAGCCAACGCCTACGTACGGCGCGAACTTCCGGCTGATCTCGTAGCGCATGCGCAGGCCCATATCGATGTCGGACAACCCTCCACCGATGCCGCGGCCTCTATCCTCCTTCGTATACCAATTGGTTTCGATCTGCGGTTGCAGAACCAGGCGTTGGGTAACGTAGAGATCATAACTGGCGTTGGTGCGCAGAGCGTAGTGGCCGTCATCGCTTGCGTAGACCGTCGCCTGAACGTTCCAAAAATCGATCGCAAGGCCTTCAATGCCCAGCGCTGCCCAAGTGCGTCCAGTGCTATTGTCGAGGTCGTAACGGACGCCAGCCTGAAGGTCGAAGTAACGACTGATCGGTCTATCGTAAAGTGCTTCCTGATCGCCGTCCGACACCTTACCTTTGCGATCGACATTGACGCGACCTTCGGATTTCAACCATATCCGGTTCCAGTCATCGCCGGCCCAGGCTTCACCATCCCAGCGAAAATAATTCCCTCTACCGAAGCGCCCTTCAAGCTGGTCGAGGACGCCATGGAAATAGTCGCGGTTGTCCCGGATCGGGCTCCCATAGGGCGCCGCACCATTCAGCGTTTCGGGTCCGAGTCCGCTGCCGATCACCTGCGCGCGGGCCGGTATGACGGCAGCGGCCAAAAATCCCACGGCGCACCCAGCCAAGGGGCCGGAGATCTTCGCGGTCATGCCGGCAATACACGCAGAGTACGGAACATGCCGGCCTCGAAGTGGTAAAGGATATGGCAATGCAGCGGCCACTGGCCGGTCGCCAGCGGGGTGACGAGCAGGCTCACATCTTCCGCCGGCTTGACGTTAATTGTGTGCAGATAAGGCCTGTGCGCGCCGCCGCCATTTTCCAGTTCCATCCACATGCCGTGCAGGTGGATCGGGTGGCTCATCATCGTGTCGTTGATAAAGCGCAGGCGAAACCGCTCCCCGAGCTTCACGTCGATCGGCCCAACCTCGGTGAATTTCTTGCCGTCAAACCCCCAGATGAACCGCTGCATGTTACCGGTCAGGTGCAGCAGGATCTCGCGCCCCGAAGGCCTTGGATCGACCCCGGGATGCACCGACCGAAGGTCGGCCAGAGTGAGCACGCGGCGAGCTAGCAGATTGAGCCCGTCACCCGGCAGGCCGAGCCGGGTACTGACCATCTTCGCGTTCGATTGCACCTCCACGCCCAGCGCCGGGTTATCCGCCGTGTTCGGCCGCATCGGCCGCTCGCCGGCACGCGCGGACATCGGGATATTCGGCGCCATCATGCCCATGATGCCGCCGATCCGGGTGTCGTCGGGGTGGGAGGCGCCGATTTCCTTCTTCATCATACCCATGCCCATGTCGGCCATGGTGCGCAGCGGTCGCGGGTCCATCGCCGGGATCGGGGCTTCCATAGCCACTCGCGGGGCCAGCGTGCCGCGGGCGTAGCCACTGCGCTCCACGTCCTGCGCGAAGATGGTGTAGGCGCGGTTCTCCCGCGGCTCGACGATGACGTCATAGGTCTCGGCGACGCCGATGCGTAATTCATCCACCCGAACCGGCTCCACATCGTTGCCGTGAACATGCACCACATCCATGGTCAGGTCCGGGATGCGGATATCGTAGTAGGTAACCGCTGAGGCGTTGACGAAGCGAAGCCGTATCCGTTCGCCGGGACTGAACAGCGCGGTCCAATTGGCGGCCGGCGGCATCCCATTCATCAGATATGTGTATAGAGCACCCGTCGGAGCAGCGAGGCCGGAGGGGTCCATGCGCATATTGCCCCAGGCCTGCCGTTCCTGGATCGTCGCACCCAGTCCATTCTGCCTAGCGTCTGAAACGAACGTGCCGAGCGTGCGGCGCCGGAAGTTGTAGTAGTCACTGTTCTGCTTGAGGTTATTTGCGACGACCATTGGATCGCCATCCATCCAATCACTCAGCACGATCGGATAGTCGCGATCGGCTTTGATCATTGGCTCACCGTCGGGTTCGATGATCAGTGCGCCGTAGACACCTTTCTGCTCCTGGTAACCCATGTGGCTGTGGTACCAATACGTGCCGCTCTGAAGGACCGGAAAGCGATAGGTGAAGCTTTCGCCCGGTTTGATGCCTGGAAACTCGAGGCCAGGCACGCCGTCCATCGAATTCGGCAGGATGATCCCGTGCCAGTGCACGCCGGTCATCACCGGCAGATTGTTGGTGACGTTTAAGGTTACGACGTCGCCCTGTCGCCAATGCAGCACCGGGCCGGGCACGCCGCCATTGATGGCATTGGCCCAGGAAGGCGTGCCGGTCTTGTTGACCGTCAGGCGATCAAGGCGAAGATCGAAATGACTGCCGCGCAGCGAGGGTGGGCTTGCTGGGCCAGTGAAGGCGAACGCGGCCGGTGAGCGGACGCCGAGTGCTGTCGCCGCACTGAGACCGGCAGCACCTTTCACAAAGCGCCGACGGTCGATCCCCTGAAAGGAACTCCGATAGGTCACGAATGGCTCTCCACACTTGGCCAGGAACCGGGTTTCCAAAGCAAGTCATGGACATTGAACGGTGTTCCCATGCGGGAAGGTCAACCTGCTGGCGATCACTCTTTCGCTGGCGCCGGACCCCTCCAGCCGTCCTCCACGAGCGTCCCGCTGCCCGTGTCGATGCTGGTGTCCACAGCTACCGCGTTCTGGCTATTTTCCAGCCCGCGCCGGCGTCGGATCCGTCGGCCTTCAACAAACACGCGCCTCGAGCAACTGGTGCGTTCT
>JALYXN010000316.1 GCA_030947085.1 Pseudomonadota bacterium
CAACCAGGTCCCGTTCCGCCGGCCAGCTCCTTATGGAAAGCATGCATCGCGTCTTGCGAAGAATTCGCGAAAGGTTCGCGAAAAATAGACAGAAATCATGGCGATAACCTGTAATTTTGGTTCAAGAGACTTAGCGCCTGACAACGAATCGAGCTACCTCGGGCGGCTAATTTGATGACCATTTCACCCGCGTTGGCGAGTGGTTGAGCGAGGAATCGGATGGGTTTCAGGTCGTCGTTTGATCGCTCGGGCTGATCCGGTCCGGCCGCTGACCAACGCGGCATGGCGTCGATAGCCCAGCCATTGCTGGAGCTGCGTTTCGTCCAGAGGCAGGCTGCGTTGGCGGCGTGCCAGCGCAATTGCACTGCGTGCTTGAACCACCGTTGTGACGGTAGAACGTCCGCATGCTTGGCCGAGCAAAGTGTCGGTAGCCGGATCAGGCGAGCTCCACTCACTGCCCTTGACGTAACAACGCCTGCACCATTGTCGGTAGCACGCGTTGACGCACCTCGCCGGAAGCACCGCTCGCGGTGCTGCTGGATAGCCCCAGCTGGTTGTCTACGCGTTCGACGGCGTGGCCAATCGATAGTTACCTGAAAAGAGGCGTAGGAATTCAATCTTTGGGAGATGAACATCGATCAGCCGGTCGTTGGGGGGCGGCCATTCGCGATGCACGGGAAGCTGTTGATCGATCCGCGCTGCGAGATAGTAAGCCCTTGTTCCCCGAGGCGGCACTTGCCAATCCGACGCAACCAGCGGATAAGGATGTCGCTTCACACCTGCTGTTTCGATACATCCGTGCCGGGGGAGACCGACCATGGATCAGGCGACACAAGCGCACTCGCAAGCGCCGCATTACAACATGCCCGAACAGGAGAGCCAGGCGTTGGCCAGGCGCCGCAGGCTCAGCGGGGTCGATCCCGCCCAACCGCCGATCGGGCTGGCACTTTCCGGCGGTGGCGTGCGTAGCGCGACGTTCTGCCTGGGCCTGCTGCGGGCGTTGGCAAAAAATGGCGTGTTGCACCGTTTCGACTACCTCTCGACTGTCTCCGGGGGCGGCTATACCGGAGCCGCGTTTGGACGTCTGTTCGGCGCCGGGTCCGAGGCCCGCGATGTCGAGCAGGGCCTGGCCGACGATCGCTCGTTGCTGCTTTGGTGGCTGCGCAGCAACGGTCGCTACCTGGTTCCTTCCGGTCTGCGCGATCTGCTGCAGACCTGGGCCGGCCAACTGCGCGGCTTCGTCGCCACGCAGTTCGAGATCACCACGTTGATCCTGCTGCTTTCCTGCATGATCACGCTGCCGCACTTGCTGGGTTTCCACTGGCAGGCCGCGTCGGCGCCGCTGCTGACCAGCACACTGTGGTGGGTGCTCATGCCGGCGGCCGGATGGATCGTCATCTTCATGGCATTTGCGTACTGGTGGTCACGCGATGCGGAGGATTGGTCTGTGTGGAGTGACCTCACCATCTGCGTATGCACCTCGGTGATGGCCGTCTATCTGCTGAGCCCGCTATGGAACACGGCGATGGCCGGTCATGGCAAGGTTACCATGGCGGTGATCGGCGGCATCCTGCTGGCGGCTCCGCTGTCGCGGTTGTGGCTGTTGCTGCGCCCGTCGCATCCGGCACAGGATCAGGTGCGCTACACGATGGCGCTCAGCACGTCGCTGAAATACCTGACCCTGCTGTTTCTGCTGGGCGCGACGGATCTGCTGAGCTGGCTCCTCGCCGACCAGATCGGCGCCACGTTTCGGCACCGCTCGATACTGACCAGTGCCGGACTTGCCGCCATGCTCATCGGCGTGGCGCGGATCGCACTGCCGCTGCTGCAGCCGCATGACCGGAAGAACCGACTGTCGCAGCTGCCGCTGACGCTGCTGGCCAACCTTTGCGGCTTGCTGTTGCTGGTACTGTTGACGCTGTTCTGGCTCAGCGCATTGCAGTACTTCGTGTTCGTCGCGCGGCTGTCGGCGCTGAACAGCTGGATGCGCTGGCTGGCCGTACTGGTGCCGGGCATCAGTCGCCCACCCGCCGCCGACAACTGGCTTCGCTGGCTGACCGTAGCCATTCCCAGCCTGGCTTATGTCGTGCTGACTGGCGGCAACCTGCAGATGATCAACCGCTCTTCCCTGCATGCCTTCTATCGCTCACGCATTGCCCGCGCTTACGTGTCGGTAGGTAACTACGAAGGCGCGGAACACCCGTCCGGGCCGGCCCGCTTTCCGCTGTCGCCGCTGAACCGAAAGACCCGTGACAATGCCGATGCCGTGAAGAAGCTCACCGAACTGCTGGAAGGCGACGACGTCGCACTGCCCGCGTACTCGCCACACACGTACGGGGGACCGATCCACCTGATCAACTGTTGCATCAACCAAACCATTGATGACCGTACCGATACCTACAATGCCGACCGCAAGGGTGTGTACCTGACAGTCAGTTCGCTGGGGCTGGAAACCGGCGCCCAGCCACCGCTGCTCCGCTGCGGCGCGGACAACCCGTTGGCACGCAGTACCTTGTCCGAATGGATCGCGATTTCCGGGGCGGCCGCCGGCTCCGGTATGGGCTCGTTGACGCGTACCGGCATCTCGGCGCTGTTTTTCCTGAGCGGTTTCCGGCTTGGTTACTGGTGGAAGAATCGACTCAATCCGCCGCGGTTCTGGTGGTCGCGGCTGGGCAAGTCCCGCGCGGCACTGCAGGAAATGCTGGCGCGCTTTCCGGGTCTGCGCAGTCCGGTCTGGTATCTCTCCGATGGCGGCCACTTCGACAATACCGGGGTCTACAGTCTGCTCAAGCGCGAGCTGAGACTGATCGTGCTGGCCGACTGCGGCGCGGATCCAAGCTATGTGTTTACCGACGTGGAAAATCTCACCCGCAAGGCACGCATCGACCTGGATACCGGGATTGACTTCATCGACCCAGAGAGTCTGCCCACCGGCCTGTCCGCCGTGCTGCGCGCGCGCTTCGGCACGCCGGACAGCATCATGCCCAACCCGGGCAGCCAGCACCTGCTGCTGGCACGCATCAGCTATCCCAGCGGTGCCAGTGGTTGCCTGCTGGTGGTCAAGCCGCGGCTATACGGCGAGTTGCCCCTGGATGTCGCCGGCTACGCCGATCGCCACCGCGACTTTCCACAGCAAAGTACGGCGCAGCAGTTCTTCGACGAATCGCAGTGGGAGAGTTATTGCCAGCTGGGCGAAGTGCTGGGTCTGCCAATCGACCAGCACCTGCTCGATATGCTTCCCGGCTTGGCTGGCAGCGGCACGGCGGTGTGCGCCAATGCGGTATCCAATGACAGCCAGCCCAACAGCATGACCCGGCGCCAACGAATGAACGCCACCATCGGCGCATCGCTGAGCCTGGGCGCACTGGCCACCGTGGCACTGACCAGCTGGCAGGCATGGGACTCTCGTCAGTCCCAACGGCTCAGCAGCGGACGCGATGTGGAGGTTCAGCAAAGTGCCGCCGATGCCGTGCAGACCGATCTCGATGCCGGCCTTGGTTATGACCCGGCGATGCACCGCAAGCTCTACTCGCTGATGCGCCGTTACGACGACGTGCGTAATTCCGAAAGCATGGCGCGTACGATGAATCAACTGGCGGATTCGCTGAATCAGGCGTGCGGCCGGCTTGCCCCGGGCATCGCGCTGGTCGATCGCTGTCTGGCCGACTATTCCGCGCTGCGTGGCGCGGTGACACAGCCGACCACTTGGCAGAAGGCGATGCAGGACTACCGTAACGCCATCCCTTCGGCATCGCTGGACGTGCTCGGGCCGCCGTCAGGTGAGTACGCTACCGCTACGTTCGACGCGGGCGCACCGAAACTGGTGAGCGCAGCGCCAGCAGACGTCGTGGCTTCCGTCGCCAACGTATCAACGCCGCCCTCCAAACAGGCGGCGTCGGCAGGACCTACCCACGCAGGCGCCGCCGAGCCTCCCGCCGGATTTCCCGCCAGGAACGCCGCACAGCCGTCGGCGGCCGCAGCGAAAACCTCCAGAGCGGAGGTGACCGAGGTGGCCATGCAGGCATGCAGTGGTGCGACCACCGACACGCCACAGCACCTCATCGTCTACGTGCAGATTTACAGCGAAGAGCAGCGTGCGGCAGCGGCTGGGCTGTTGCGGCAGTTGGTCGGCTTCGGCATGGCCACGCCGGGCATCGAGAATGTCGTCACCAGTGCCAGCCGCTCAGGTCATGGCGCGCCAGCGGCCTGGGACAAACCGGTATTTCTCTACAGCAGCTACAGCGAACAGGCGCCGATGTGCGCCCGTGCACTGGCGCGCTGGTTGGCAGCGCAACCGGCATTTTCTAGCTC
>JALYXN010000341.1 GCA_030947085.1 Pseudomonadota bacterium
AAAACCTTTTCGCGAAGGCGGTGATAAGGACGCTCAATGGGCCATCCCCAAGGCCCCGGCGATCAACAACGCCAGCAGTACCAGCCAGAAATAGCACCAGCCGACAAACCAGAATTTGACCGCGGTCATGGCCCAGCCCTGCCGATAAACCCGCTTTTGCATGATCAACAGGTACACCGGTATCCAGAGGAGCAACAGGGTCTGGATCAGGCCTACGGCGTACCCGACCCAAGCCGCGTGCGGCCGCAGCCAAGTCGACAGCATGCCGGCAAGGGTGATCAATAGAAGGCTGAGGAAGATGAAGGCGTGGCTGTGCAAGGCCACGATCAGGTGCTCCATGTAAAGCCTGCGGCGAAATACGTAGAACAGCGTCAGAAGGAGTGCAAACACCGGCATCAGTACGAACATGGCTGGCGGCAGAACGCTGAACACGCCGCTGATCATCCGCTGCTTCGCTTCGGCGCTTGCTTGGGGGGTGCCATCCTTGAAGGTTTCCCAGTTGTTTTGAAACTGCCGCCCCAACTCGGTCAGGTGCTCGTTGGCTACCGCGGGTAGCCAGCTGATGTGAACCGGCTGGGATGGCTTTCTGACCGCCTGCCGCTCCGGGTTATCGGTCGCGAGGTTGCGACCCGTCAGGGGCGTGTTGACAAAGGGCGTCACCAAGGAGGCGGCCGGCATCGGCGCCGCACCGAGCGTGACCAGACGCTGGTTTGCCCGCTGCTGAAGCTTGCCTGCCGCGATGGCGGTCTTGTCGAGCACGACCTGCGGCAGCACGCCGCTGTCCCTGACGCGCTGCAAGTTCTGCAGCTCGTCCTGAAGCGCCTTGCGCACCTGTGCCGGGCTGCTGGCATGGTCGACCGCATCGTTGTCGATCGTGGTTTGCGTCAGATCACCGATAGCGACCTTGGCGCTGATCTGGTCGATCGCCAGATGAAACACGAAAAACGACAGCAGGCAGAGTACGAACATCAGCCGGAACGGCGCGATGTAGCGCACGCGCCGGCCCGAAAAATACTCCAGGGTGAGAAAGCCAGGCTTGAGCAGCAACGGCGGTAACGTGTGCAAGATGCGGCCGTCGATATGGAGTACGGTTTCGATCGTTTCCTCGATCATGCCGTGCACCGGCTTGAGCACGCTGTGGATCGACTGCCCGCATTCGTGGCAGAACTCCCCCTGCATCAAGGCGCCGCAATTGGCACAGTGCATGCCCCCGTAACCCGTCAGCTGCTTCATCGTGATCCCCGTCCGCTGCAGCGCGTGATCTTGGCACAAGTCGCCTGACACCCCAGCCATGACCACTGGCTCAGGTAGAATGCGCGGCCCTGGAGTCTGCTGTGCCGATGAATCACTTCCGTCCCGAGCGCGTCCGTCTGATGCACGAGATGCGCGCCACCGTGCGCCTCGCGCTGCCGTTGATCTGCGCGCAGCTGGCGGCGATCGGCAGCAATGTGATCGACGCGGTGCTAGCCGGCCATGTCAACGCCCACGTGCTGGGCGCGGTAGCGGTGGGGGCCAGCATCTGGTCGCTGGCGATCGTCAGCGGCATCGGCATGATGATGGCGGTACCGCCGTCGGTGGCGCAGCTCGATGGCGCCGGGCGTCGGCACGAAGTCGGCGCGGTCTTCCGGCAGGCGATGTGGCTGGCGCTGGGCCTGGGCGTCATGCTGTGGTTCGCGGTGCGGCACGCGGGGCCGCTGATCGAGCTGATCGGGGTGGCGCCGAGCCTGCGTCACGATGTGCAGCGCTTTCTGCTGGCGATCAGCTGGGCGGCGCCGGCGCTGACCTGCTATTTCGCCCTGCGCGGCCTTTCCGAAGGCCTTTCGCTGACCCGGCCCTCGATGTATTTCAGCCTCGGCGGGCTGGTTCTGCTGGTGCCGCTGGGTTACGTGCTGATGTTCGGCAAGCTCGGCATCCCGCCACAGGGCGCGCATGGCTGCGGCGTCGCCACGGCAATCGTTTTATGGCTGGAAATGCTGGCGTTCGCCCTCTATGTGATGTGTCGACGCAATTACGACGGCCTGGGCCTGTTCGATCATTTCGAGTGGCCGAACCTGCGCCGCATTGGCGCGCTGGCCCATGTCGGCCTGCCGATGGCCGTCAGTCTGCTGGCCGAGGCCGGTCTGTTCGTGGCGACCGCGCTGATCATCGCGACGCTGGGCGAAGAGGTGATTGCCAGCCATCAGGTGGCAGTGAACATCGCCTCGCTGTTCTTCATGATTCCGCTGGGCCTGGCGATGGCCATTACGGTACGGGTGGGCAACGCGGTCGGTCGGGGCGATGAGCGCGGCGTGCGCTATGCCGGTTTCTGCGGGATCGGCCTGACCCTGGTCACGCAACTTTTTTCCGCGGCGCTGATGTTGAGCGTGCCGTTTCACATCGCCGCGCTGTATACCCACGACCCGAAGGTGATCGAGCGGGCGGCGCAATTGATCGTGCTGGCCGGTTTGTTCCAGTTCTCCGACGGCATCCAGGTGGCTGCCAACGGCGCCCTGCGTGGCCTGAAAGACACCCGCGTGCCGATGGCGATTACCCTTTTTGCGTATTGGGGCATCGGTATGCCGGTGGGCTGGTGGCTCACGTTCCATCGGCAGATGGGCGCGCAAGGCATGTGGATTGGCCTGATCGCCGGGCTTTCGGTGGCCGCGGTGATGTTGTTCGTCCGCTTCTGGCGCAGTGCCTGGAAGCAGCGCTGGCGTTCCGGATCCCATGACCACGCCGCCGTGACCCGCTACGCTTGATCCAACGCCCACGGAAAATTCCCGCATGACATCACCGCCTCCTCTCCGCCCACGCGGCTTCTGGGTTTTTCTGCGCAGCATCGGGCGCGGTATCAACGTGGTCCGGCTGCTGATCATCAATGTGGTGTTCTTCGGTCTGTTGGCCCTCCTGCTGCTGCTCGTGGCGGCGGGCAGCACCGGTGATCGGGCGCTGCAGAGCAACAGCGTGCTGGTGATCAAGCCGCAGGGGGCGCTGGTCGAGCAATACAGCATCGACCCGTTGCAACGTGCGCTTGCGGGCCTGTCGGGCGAGCAACCCAAGCAGATACAGCTGCGCGACCTGGTCGGTGCGATCGACGCGGCGGCCAAGGACAAGCGCATCACCCGCATTCTGCTGTTGCCGGATGAGTTGCAGGGCGGCGGTTTTGCCGCGCTGCGCGAGGTCGGCGCGGCGCTGGATCGTTTCCGCGCCGCCGGCAAGCCGGTGATCGTGTGGGCGGTGAATCTGGATCAGAGTCAGTACTACCTTGCCGCCCACGCCGATCGTTTGCTGGTCGATCCGCAGGGCGGCGTGATGATCACCGGTCTAGCCAATTACCGCCTGTTCTACAAGGACCTGCTCGACAAGCTCGGCGTCGATGTCCACCTGTTCCGGGTGGGCGAGTTCAAGAGTGCGGCCGAGCCGTACATTCTCGACCATGCCTCACCGGAGTCAAAGGAAGCAGACAGTTTCTGGATGAACGGGGTGTGGGATCGCTACATCAATGAGGTGGCGGCGCTGCGGAAAATCGATCCGGCCGTGCTGCGTAACGACATCGACCAGCTGCCGCAAAACATCGCCACCACTCAGGGTGATTTGGCCCAACTGGCGCTGAACCAGCACTTGATCGACGGCACTGCCACCCGCGCCGAGCTGGTGGCGATGATGCGCAAGGAAGGCGTGCCCGCCGACAAAAAAGATCATACGTTCCGCCAGGTGGATCTGGCCCAGTATGTAGCGCAGCTACCTTCGAACCCTGCTGCGATGTCGTCTCAGGCTGGCGTAACGGTAGTCGTCGCCGAAGGCGAGATCGCCGGCGGCAAGCGCGGGCCCGGTTCGATCGGTGGCGACTCGACCGCGGCGTTGATCCGCGCCGCGCGCGAGAACAAGAAGACCAAGGCGCTGGTGCTGCGGGTCAACTCACCCGGCGGTGAAGTCTACGCCGCCGAGCAGATTCGCCGCGAAGTCGAGCTGACCCGCCAAAGCGGCATTCCGGTGGTGGTATCGATGGGTGACGTGGCGGCCAGCGGCGGCTACTGGATCTCGATGAACGCCAATCGCATCTTCGCCGAGCCAAACACCATTACCGGATCGATCGGCATCTTCGGCATGTATTACTCGGTCCCCGGCACACTGGCCAAACTTGGCATCCACAGCGATGGCGTCGGCACCGGACCGATGGCTGGCGCCTTCGACATCACCCGTCCGCTGGATCCGAAAGTCGGCGTGGTGATCCAGGCCATTATCAACAAGGGCTACCGCGACTTCGTCGGCAATGTGGCCAAGGCGCGTGGCAAGAGTTACGCGTCGGTCGACGCGATCGCCCAGGGCCGGGTGTGGACCGGGCAGCAGGCGTTGGAGCGGGGGCTGGTCGATCAAATCGGCGGCATGCGGGCGGCGGTGGCCGATGCGGCGAGCCTGGCCACGCTGGGCAAGAGCTATCCCGTGCGTTACGCGGAATCACCGGTGGGCGGCTTCGAGCGCTTCCTGGTCGGCCTCAACAACAACGCCAGCATGCATGTGCTGCAGTCGTGGGGCATGCACCTGCCAAGCTGGTTTGCCCAGTTGCCCGCGATGGCGCCGGAACTGGAATTGCTGCGCAACGCCAGGGCAGGAACGCCGAACATCTATGCCGACTGCCTGTGCAGCCCGCGTTGAGTCGTGAGATGTAGGAGCGCACCCTGTGCGCGATAGCTCCGATACCCCGAGCGCATCAAGAGCTTTCGCGCACGGGGTGCGCTCCTACGGTTCTTTGGCTTCGATTTGTTTGCGTTGTGCGGCGGCCTGCTTGTCGACCACTTTCTGCACATCCCTGGCGCGTTGTTCGCTCGCTTTTAGCGCATCAAACGGGGTGGCGACGTCAGCGGCCTTTGCCTTGGGTTCCGGCGGCTTGTTCGAGCATGCCGCCAGCGCAAGAGCGACTACGCAAAGCAGGATCGGAAACGTCTTCATCGGCGTGCTCGCAAAAATCTGTGACATCAAGTGTCACGCCGTGGGGCCATCCAGGCAAGCACAGCACTGGTCGTGATCACGGCCACGTTTTAAGCTTCGGTCATGAACAGCCGTCTTGATGCATGGCAACTGCGAGGCCATACCGCCCTGATCACCGGCGCCAGCAAAGGTATCGGTTATGCCGTCGCCCGCGAGCTGGCGGCGCTGGGTTCGGATTTGTTGCTGGTTGCTCGTGATGTGGATCACGTCGAACAGGTGCGGGTGGAGTTGAGCGATGACTTCCCGCAGGTCGATGTGCTGGCTTTCGGGGCGGACCTGACCGAGGCCGAAGAGCGGCTGGCGGTGTTCGACTGGATCGCCGACCTGGGCGCGCCGCTGTCGTTGCTGATCAACAACGTGGGTGGCAATCAGCCCGGCCCCACCCTTGAATACACTGCGCAAGAGGTCGAAAGCATTTTCGGGCTGAACGTGGTTTCCGCCTTCGAGATGTGCCGGCTGGCCCATCCGCAGTTGGTGCAACACGCCCACGCGGCGATCGTCAACGTGGGCTCGGTCTCCGGTATCACCGGGGTTCGTACCGGTTCGGCGTATGGCATGAGCAAGGCGGCGCTGCATCAGCTCACGCGCAATCTGGCGGTGGAGTGGGCGGTGGACGGTATTCGCGTCAATGCGGTCGCACCCTGGTATATCCGCACCCAGCGATCGGAGCCAGCCTTGAGCGATGTCGATTACCTTGATGAAGTCCTCGAGCACACCCCGCTCAAGCGCATCGGCGAACCGGAAGAAGTCGCCGCCGCCATTGCCTTCCTGTGCATGCCCGCGGCCAGCTACATCACCGGTCAGGTTCTGGCTGTCGATGGCGGATTCCTCAACTACGGCTTCTGAGCGCCCCGCCTGATTCTCGCTTCGACGACCAAAGCCCGACAGGCTCCTGAAACCGGACGACACGTTCCGCAGCGGTAACAACTAATCCGCTGTTCGATAGCAAACGGGGAGTCCGTAAGATGAACGTGAGAATTTCAAGGCCCGGGACTGAACAATTGTTAAATTACATGTTTTAGTGATCTCAAGCTCGATTTGTGCGTGATTTATTAAAAATATGCTTAGTAACTGTGACGAAAGCGCTATATCTCGCCATAGCGACCGCCCCAATTAACGATTACGAGGGACATCAGTGGATCCTAGAGGGCGCTTTTAGCTACGTGGGATGCACAGCTTGTTCGCTAGACGTTATTAACCTGTTAATGTGCGTCCGCACGACGAATCGTGTTCATTAACTCCTGGTCCGGACCGGATCAAGCCAAAAAAACTTGAGCGAACGCTTGTGCTGCACGCTTACTAATCGGAGGGTGTCGTAATGAAACTTGGGGTCAAAAAATTATCCACGGCGGTCCGCCTGGCGCTTTCGCTGGGTGCGGTCATTGCCATCGGCACGTCGGGCACCGCGTTCGCGCAGGACACCGGCAGCCAGACATCGCAGGACAATGCCAACCAGCCGCCGGATCAGAAAAAAGCGGCCACGCTGCAGACCATCACAGTTACCGGTTCCAACATCCGCCGCGTCGATGTGGAGACCTCCAACCCGGTAGTGACGTTGGACGCCCAGCAGATCAAAGCCACTGGCGCCCTCACCGTGGGCCAACTGGTGCAGGAGTTGCCCGCCGTCACCGGCGGCGTCACCAACCCGCAGGTTAACAACTCCGGCGGTACCGGTGGCACTTCCATCGGCCTGCGTGGCCTAGGTGCGCAGCGCACACTGATCCTGGTCGACGGTCGCCGCATCGTGAACACCGATCCGAACACCATCCCGGTCGACATGATCGAGCGGGTCGAGGTGCTGACCACGGGCGCGTCGGCCATTTACGGTTCGGATGCGATCGGTGGCGTCGTCAACTTCATCCTAAAGAAGGATTACCAAGGCGCGCAGTTCTCGGCGACCTATGGCGAATCCGATCGCAACGATGGCGCCAGCAAGGGTTACAGTTTTACGTTTGGTCAGACCACCGATAGCGGCAGCATCATGGGCGGTATCGACTACAACAAGACCGATGGCGTCGAGGCAGCCAACCGCGACTTCAGCAGGAATTCGGTGTCCATCACCGGCAGCCCCAGCAACGCCATCCATTCGTATGTTGGCGGTTCGAGCTTCCCGCCGTACCTGAACATCAAGTTGCCGGGCTCATTGGGCGATCCAGCTACCAACAAGCCTCCAAGCGGACTGGCCGCCCAGTACGGCTGCACCCGCGTCGCACTCAACCAGGGTGCCAGCGGTCAAAATACCAACACGGATTACCATTGCTTCGGAGCGAGCGATAAATACAATTACGCCACGGTCAACCTGATCCAGACCCCGCAGGAGCGCACCAGCGCGTTTATCAAGGGCACCTACAAGCTAAGCGACCACGTGTCGGCCTATCTTACCGCTTACCACAACAAGACCACCTCTGGCTTCCAGCTGGCGCCGGCCTTGCTGGGTACCGTTTATGGTGCCGTGATCGCGAAGGACAGCTACTACAACCACTTCAACGAGGAATTCTCTCCTAACGGTCTGGATTACCGCGCGCGTTTGGTTCCTGCGGGTAACCGTTCGACCAATTTCGGTACCACCACCGATCAGATCGCTACCGGCCTGCAAGGTGATTTCGTCGTGTTCGACCAGAACTGGAACTGGAACGCCGGTTACAACTACGGCCACATTGGCCAGAACACGATCACCCGAGGTCTGCCCAACGTCGACCAGATCAATAAAGACTTGGGACCGTCGTTTCTCAACCCGGCCACCGGTGTCGTGACCTGCGGCACGGCGCAGGCTCCGATCTCGACCAATTGCACGCCGTTCAACCCGTTCGATCTGTTCGACCCGAACTCCACCGCGGTACTGAAGGGCGTCGCTTCGCCAGCGATCAGCAACCTGATCCAGATCGAGAAGACCTACGAGGCCAACTTTACCGGCGGCCTGTTCGATCTACCGGCGGGCTCCGTGCAGCTGGCCTTTGGTGGGTCGTACCGCAAGGAATACCTCCACACTACGATCGACCCGTTGCTGCTGATTGACCCGGCCACGGGCAACTGTACCCTCGGCAGCCAGTGCAGTTCGCCAGTGCAGGGTGGCTACACCGTGAAGGAAGGCTATGCCGAGCTGTTCGTGCCGATTCTGAGCAACCTGCCGCTCATCGACGCCTTGAACGTCACCATCGGTGATCGTTACTCCAAGTACAGCACCTTCGGCAGCACCAACAACTTCAAGTTTGCGTTGGAATACCGTCCGATCAGCTCGTTGCTGCTGCGCGGCACCGTCGCCGACGTCTTCCGTGCCCCTACCGTGAGAGATGTGTTCGATGCACCGGCCAGCGATGCGCCCAAGCTCAACAACGACCCCTGCAACGGTTACACGGGTGGCGGCAATCCCGCTTGCGTGGGCGTGCCGACCGACGGCAGCTTTGTCAACACGGACGTATCCCTGGGTCAACAGAGCAAGGGTATTTTAGCCGGATCAAAATACTTCAACTTCCCCCTGGGGCCGGAGACCGGCAAATCGTTCGATTTTGGTGCAGTCTTTTCGCCTGATTTCGTGCCAGGGCTTTCGGTTAGTGCCGATTACTGGCGCCTGTATCTGAAGAACACGATCACCTCGATCGGTGCCCAGACGGTGCTTGACCAATGCTTCGGTGGCACCGCGGCGTTTTGCCCGCTGATCACTCGTAACCCCGCCGGTTCCAACGATCCGGGTCAGATCATCCAGATCGGCGAACCTACCGGCAACCTGGGTCGTACCGACACCAGCGGCGTCGATATGTCGCTGCGCTACAAGCTGCCGCAGTTCGGTATTGGCAACTTCCTGCTTGGTTTAGATAGCACCTACTTGAGCCGGTATGACCAGCAAACGGCGCCGGGTAGCGCGGCCAATGCGTCCTACCACGACGCTGGGCACTTTGGGTTCTACGGCTCGCCTGAGGCGGCTTCATGCCCCAGCGGCGGC
Source organism: Pseudomonadota bacterium (assembly GCA_030947085.1). Lineage (GTDB taxonomy): Bacteria > Pseudomonadota > Gammaproteobacteria > Xanthomonadales > Rhodanobacteraceae > Rhodanobacter. Next base: position 8,909 of record JALYXN010000341.1, read on the forward strand.
GGCGTCTGCCTGTTTCCGCGCTGGCGCGGTAGTGGCTTCCTGAATTGGAACGCAGGCGGCTGGAATGCTTCCTACCGTATGCGCTACATCGGTGCTTTCCAGATGGGTCGGGCCGATCCCGCCTACACCGCTTCGCCGATTCCGAACTACCCCAACTACGTGTTCAAGTATGGCGCCACGGTGTACAGCGACGTGTCGATTGGCTACGACATAGAGCCTTACAACACCAGCGTGACCTTTGGCATGAACAATGTGTTCGACAAGAAGCCGCCGTTCCTTTACGCGAACAACACGCTCAACGCCAACACCGATCCCAGCGACTTCGACCTGCAGGGTCGCTATTTGTGGGCCCGCGTGACGGTGAAGTTCTGATCGTTCAAGCCAGCTCTGCTGGTGTGTGACCGAGAGCCGTGCGGCGCTGCCGCGCGGCTCTTCCTTTTGGTGCATTGCCGCTATGAATCACGACGAAATTTTCTTGGCCCTGCGGTCTGGTCTTCCCGCCCAGGCGGAGGCGCTGAGCCGCCAGGTGCTGCGGACGCATCCGAACGACCAGGACGTGCTCGTGTTGCACGCCATTTCGCTGCATCAACAGAAGAAGCTGGATGAGGCGCTTGCTGTCTACGAACGACTTACTCGACTGTTTCCAAGCGAAGCGGTGCATTGGGGCAACCTCGCCACGGCGCTGCGCGAGGCAGACCGACGGGATGAGGC